>CAZUMN010000004.1:0-57771 GCA_964621955.1 uncultured Thermococci archaeon | reverse complement strand
CAGACAGTTGATACATGTATTGCCATGGGTTCAAGTTTTGGGATAGCATGCGGTCTTGCAAAATCTGTAAATGAGCCAATTGTTGCAACTTTGGGGGATTCTACATTTTTCCATGCAGGAATACCCCCATTAATCAATGCGAAATATAACAATTCTAAGATTGTAGCAGTAATCCTTGACAATTTAACTACTGCTATGACAGGTCATCAACCTCATCCTGGAACACAGCTAACTGCTATGGGAAAACCTGCAAGCCCTGTGTCCATTGAGAAGTTGATTGCCGGTATGGATATACCAGTTGAAGTCGTAAATGCAACTGATGTAAAAAGCATTGAAGATGCTCTAAAAAGAGCACTTGAAAGTGAACAGGTATATGCTATCGTATCAAGAGGGCCATGTGTTCTCCTGAAAGGCATCGATAAGAGGCCTATCTATAAGGTAGAAGTATCTATGTGTAGGGCATGTAAAGCATGCATAAAGCTATCTGGATGCCCTGCTTTAGAATTTAAGGATGGTCACTCAAGTATTAATCCAACAGTATGCACCGGATGCGGATTATGTGCCTACATATGCCCTGTAGAGGCAATAGGCAGATAATTTTTTTATTACTATCAGTTATTATTTTATTTTATATTTCTTCTATTCTATATTGAATATTTTTCATATTTAAAATCTATATTTTTTTAAAAGTAATAAAAATTTGTAAGTATATTATTTATTGCCGTTAGGCTTTTAACATTGAAAAATCAAATATATTGAAGGTTGTATATTAATATTCTTATAATCTTATGGGAGTTGAAGAAATGGTGGAAATAAAAATTGATGTTAAGGGTCAAACTTGTCCTGTGCCTCTAGTTGAATGTAGAAAAGCGTTGCGAAAAGCAGCAGTAGGAGATATAGTCGAGATAGAGGGAACACATCCTGCGTCTAAGAAGGAAATACCAATGGCCGTGAAGGCGTTAGGGTATAAGATTGTATCCATTGAAGAGGAGGGCAATACGTGGAAGATAAAAATATGCAAGAGTTAGCTAATCAAAAAAAGAATAAAGCTACGATAATTGTTCATAGCGGAGATATGGATAAAATTTACAGTGCACTAATAATTGGAAATGGGGCACTTTCAATGGGCATGGAAGTTTCTTTGTACTTCACTTTTTTTGGACTTCAGAGATTAAAGAAAGGCGGGCTTGAAAAAGGCCCACTCTCAAAGATGCATATGCTGGGATTAGGTAAAATGATGATAAAGAAGAAAATGGAAAAAGCTAATGTGGCTTCTTTAGAGAAAATGATAACAGACTTCAAAGAACTTGGGGGTAAAATACTGGCTTGTGATATGACTATGGAGGTAATGGGAGTAAAGCCTGAAGATCTAAGACAAGATCTAATTAATGATTATTGTTCCGTTGGGACATATATTCAAGAAGCAATGGAATCAAGCATGACGCTGTTTATATAAATAATATGGTGAATCATAATGGAAAAAAATATTTACCTCGATAATGCGGCTGCGACTAGATTGGACGAAAGAGTTTTAGAATCTATGAAAAAATATTTCTTTGAAGTATATGCAGTTGCAACTTCAGAATTTGGATACTCATTAGGTATTGAAGCGAGAGAAGCTCTAGATGAGGCTAGAGGGTTTATTGCCAATTACATTGGAGCTGATTTTGGAGAGATTATTTTCACTTCAGGAAGCACTGAATCTAGTAACATGGCCTTAAAAGGAGTTGCAATGGCACTGAAAGAAAAAAAAGGCAAGCATATAATTGTATCAAAAATTGAAGACTTTCCAGTTCTTAATAGTGCAAGGAGTCTTGAAAAACAGGGATTTGAAGTTACCTATCTTGATGTTGACCAATATGGGCTGATTGACTTTGATCAACTTGAAAAATCTATAAGAAAAGACACTATTCTAGTATCAATCCAGCATGCCAATCAAGAGATTGGCACAATGCAAGATATTGCTAAAATAGCAAACATTTGTAAAAATAAAAGTGTGCTTTTTCACACAGATGCAACACATACCTTCACAAGAGTTCCAATTGATGTTAGGGAGATTCCAGTTGGTCTAGTTACTTTGTCCGCCCACACTATCCATGGGCCTAAAGAGACGGGAGCATTATTTATCCGTAAGAATACTCCGCTCTCAAAGTGGATGGACGGAGGATTTCAAGAATTTAACAAGCGTGCAGGATTAGAAAATATCCCCGGGGCAGTAGGGTTTGCAAAGGCTATTGAACTAGTAACTCCTGAAGAGACTAAAAAAATGGAGCAGATGAGAGATCACCTCATTAAAAGAGTTTTATCTGAGATACCAGACACAACTTTGAATGGGCATAAAGAAAAAAGAATTCCTCAAAATGCGAACATTACCTTTCACTATGTAGAAGGAGAATCAATTACGCTTCATCTTGATATGAGGGGGTTTTCGGTCAGTACAGGTTCTGCATGCTTCAGTAAATCTCTTGAGGCAAGCCATGTTATAATGGGTATCGGTGGTGATCACGAGAGGGCGCATGGTTCTGTTCGATTTACATTTGGTAGATACAATACTATTGATGATGTTGATTTGATTGTGAATAATATATCCGAAGTTGTAAAGGAACTTAGAAAGATTAGCCCGTTGGGTAAGAATTGATAAGGAGGGAACGATATGAAATTTCCATATAGTGAAAAAGTGTTGGAACATTTTCGTCATCCACATAATGTAGGTAAAATAGAGAATCCAGACGGCAAAGCAACCGAAGGAAGCCCTGCATGTGGGGACATGGTTTCAGTTTATATAAAAGTAAATCCTGTAAATAAGATTATTGAGGATATTAAATTTGAATCTTATGGTTGTGCATCCAATATTGCAACAGGCTCGATTATTACTGATATGGCTAAAGGAAAAACTCTTGAGGAAGCAAAGAAAATTACTTGGCAACAGGCAGCAGATGCTTTAGGGGGATTACCGACAATAAAAGCGCACTGCTCGGTATTGGCAGTTGAAGGACTAAGGGCAGCAATTCAAAATTATGAAGAAAAACATGGAATTATAGCAGAGAAAGTCCCTACAACAATAGAGATTGTGAACAATAGATTGAAGAAGGTAATGAATCCCTTAACAGGGCTTGATGTAGTAAGAACAAATCTTATTAAAAAAATAGAAATCAACAACGGTAAAGTTTTACTTACAATAGATCTGCCCTCCAATCATCAATTCGCCAATTCGATAAGAGAAGAGATTAAGGAAAAGATTGAAACTCTATGGGATGTAAGAGAAGTAAGTGTTGAGTTTATAGATTAATTTTTTTATATTAATTATTATTTTATCATTCGCTATAGATTTAGCTTTACCCATAAGTTAATAAAATAATATATCTCATCATGACTAAGGTAATCCTGTAAAAATCTAAAGGTATTAATTATGGGCCAACCAGATGAAAAAATTTCTATTGAGAATCCAATTATTATTGTCAGTGTTTATTTTGTTACAGGAATCGTATGGATTATATTTTCTGACGTATTTTTGGCTATGCGTGTAAAAGACGTTCCTACGTTGGTTTTTTTCCAAACTTTTAAAGATATATTATTTATATTATTGACTTCTTTATTGGTCTTTTACTTGATTAATCGTGGATTTAACAAAATAAAGTCTTCCACTCAAATTATGACTGAAAGTGAGAGAAAGAATAAGATTATACTGGACACTGTTGGAGATATTATTCTTTATGTCGATAAATACGGAAAAATATTAGACATTAATAAAAGAATTGAAACAAAATTAGGTTACAAGAAAGAAGAATTAATTGGAAAAAGTTTCATGGATGTGGGGATTCTTGATGTCAAATATATCCCTACTTTAGCTAAGATGTATAGACAAGGGATAAGCAATACTTCTGACGAAAGAATAGAACTGGAATTAAATCATAAAAATGGCAGTACAATTATGGCAGAAGCCAATAATAAATTCATTACACAAAATGCCGAAATCATCGGTGCAGTGACTGCATTTAGAGATATTACAGAAAGAAAGAAGGCCTTAGTTCAAATAGAAAATAATATTGAAAAATTTGCTCACCTTATTGATCATATCCGAAATCCATTGGCAATACTTAGCACCTTCACACATGTTAGGATAAATGAACCAGAGATAAAACAAAACTTATTAGCCCAGATTGAGAGGATCGATGATGTCATAAAACAACTGGATGAGGGGTGGATGAATACCGAAGATACCCGAAAATTTTTGAAAGACTATAAATAATTATTAATATCTTTAATGGATGTATCTTATTCGAAGATATCTAGCCATTCGGATATCCCTATATTTTTCTTTACAGATGTTTTAATAATTTTTATTTTAGGATTAAGTGAAAGACAATCCCTTTCCATTTTTTCAGGGCTTGCATCAACAGCTTCGGCGATATCAATTTTATTGATTATGCATATATCTGAAAATCTGAATATTATTGGATGTTTCAATACTATATCATCCCCTTCACTTACACTGACAATAACAATTCTTTTGTCTTCACCTAGTGTAAAATCTGAAGGGCATATTAAATTTCCCACATTTTCCATTATAAAATAATCGAGGTCTTGGAGAATTCCTCTTTCCTCTAAATCTTCCAGTTCATGAGATATCAAATGTGCATCTAGATGGCACTCCTTTCCAGTATTTAATGGAATTACAAGGCATTGGTGTTTTCTAAATCTATTGGAGTCATACTCAGCAACTACATCTCCAGCAATAATACCAACATTTTTTCCTTTTTTCACTAAAGCATCAATGGCAATTTCTATTAGGGAAGTTTTTCCAGAGCCTATCGCACCCATTACATTATAAGATTTAATTCCATATTTCTTTAGAAGATTACTATTATCATTAGCTATCATTGAATTCTCTTTTATGATGTCTTTTTCAATGTCAATGCTTGCTGTTTTATGCATAATATAAAAAAATAATATTTATTTAAATAATTAATGATATAAAAAAACAATCAAATCGAACTTTAGAAATAATTTTTGATTTATCAAAACAGTTTTAATGGAATAATTTTTGCAATATCAAATTTTAAAAATCGTTTACCAAAAGATTTATAATTAACAAATTAATCAATAAAATAGTTTGGACTAACATATGAATTGGAGGGATTTATATTAGCATGGCAATTTCTGAGGGTTATAATTATGATAAGGGTGGTAGTACTGATTATGCAGAAGAGCCATTAAATTTGTCAGATAATGCGATAAAAGTATTAGAAAGGAGATATCTAAAAAAGGATCAAGAAGGAAATGTCATAGAAACTCCAAATGATCTCTTTTTAAGAGTATCAAAAAGTATCTCAATAGCTGATTTACTTTATGACGAAAATGCAGATGTCGACGGATTAACTAAAGAGTTTTATGAAATGATGACAAATTTTGAGTTCCTTCCAAATTCACCTACATTGATGAACGCCGGGAGAGAACTTGGCCAATTATCTGCATGTTTTGTTTTGCCTGTTGAAGATTCAATTGATAGTATCTTTGACGCAATAAAATACACAGCTTTAATCCATAAAAGTGGCGGTGGAACTGGCTTTTCATTCTCAAGACTCAGACCTAAAAATGATGTAGTCCTAACAACTAAAGGTATATCAAGTGGCCCAGTTTCCTTTATGACGGTATTTGACACAGCTACAGAAACGATAAAACAGGGTGGGACAAGAAGAGGGGCCAATATGGCAATTTTAAGGGTGGACCACCCCGATATCCTAGAATTCATTAAATGTAAAGAAGAGAATACTAAACTTAATAATTTTAATATATCCGTGGCGATTACAGATAAGTTCATTGAAGCATTTGAAAATGGAAAAGACTATGAACTTTTAAATCCGAGAACTGGGAAAGTAGATGGTAAATTAAGTGCAAAAGAAGTTTTTAATCTAATAGTCCATATGGCTTGGAAAAATGGAGAACCCGGCATAGTATTTATTGATAGACTAAACAGAGGTAATCCAACTCCTGCTATAGGTGAAATTGAAAGTACAAATCCCTGTGGGGAACAACCTCTTCTTCCATATGAATCTTGTAATCTTGGTTCTATAAATCTTTCAAAATTTTTAAAGGAAACAAATAAAGGATATGAAATAGATTTTGACCATTTAAGAGATGTTGTAAAGAAATCTGTTCATTTTCTAGATAATGTTATTGATGTTAATAGGTATCCTTTGGCCCAAATTGAAGACATGACAAAAGGCAACAGGAAAATAGGATTAGGTGTAATGGGCTTTGCAGACATGCTTCTAAAGCTTGGGGTACCATATAATTCAGAAGATGCAGTCGACCTCGCAAAAATCGTAATGAAGTTCGTTAAAGAAGAAGCTACTGAAACTTCAAGAGAGCTTGCTTCAAAGAGGGGACCTTTTCCAAATTTTGAAAATAGTGTATTTTATGACAGAAGAGAAATGCCAATTAGAAATGCCACTGTAACTACAATAGCACCAACTGGTACTATAAGTCTCATAGCAGGTAGTTCCAGTGGAATAGAGCCTATATTCGCAATATCCTACATCCGAAATGTCATGGATAAAGATGAGCTTTTAGAAATTAATCCTGTTTTTGCAGAAATATCTAATGAGCGAGGAATTTACAATCAAGAGCTAATGAAGAGAATTGCAAGGGAAGGCACTTTAAAAAATATGGAAGAAATACCTGAAGACATTAAAAAAATATTTGTAACTGCTCACGATATTGTTCCAGAATGGCATATAAGAATTCAAGCGGCATTTCAAGAGTATACAGATAACGCAGTTTCAAAAACCATTAATTTTCCAAAAAGTGCAACTGAAAAGGATGTCATGCAAGCTTATCTATTAGCTTACAGAAGTGGACTCAAGGGAACTACTATATATAGAGATGGATCTAGAGACGAACAAGTTTTGAATATTGGGAAAGTTAATAAAAAAGAAACTTCTATCCAAAAAGCCCCAAGGCCAAGACCAAAAGTAACTAAAGGATTCACTGAAAAGATAAGAACTGGTTGTGGTAATCTTTATGTTACTATAAACGAGGATGAATATGGGCTTTGCGAAATATTTATGCAAATGGGTAAATCTGGGGGTTGTCCCGCAAGTCAGAATGAAGCAATAGCAAGGTTAATATCATTGGCCTTGAGATCTGGAATAGGAATTGAGTCTATATTGGAGCAGTTAAGACATATCAGATGTCCAATGCCTACATGGGACGAAGGTATACCAGTTCATTCTTGTGCCGATGCAATAGCTATAGTTTTGGATAGGTATATTAAGAAAGAACTAAACACAAAACAAGAAAGACTAGACTTGGTAGTTACCTCAAACGGAACAACTAATAGTAATGGAATGCCAGCGCAATGTCCAGAATGTGGTGAAGTATTAGTTTTCTCTGAAGGTTGTGTAAGTTGCAAATGTTGTGGATATACAAAATGTTAAATCCCATTTTTATTTTTATAATTTGTCTTTTATATAATTCTTATATCAATTAATTCAATATATTTTAATTTTTATAGATAATTCTTAATTTAAATAAGAAAGCTTAAAAACTATTTCTCCTAAATATGCTAAAGGAATCTCAATGAAAAGCTTCTATCGAAAACGGCCTAGAATACACTTAAAACAAAATTTAATTATTAAAAAAAATGAAAAAGATAATGCCTTAGATTTAGATGAATACGCACCTAAAGACGATTCTAAAAAAATTAATAGGAATACAACCCAAGAAATATCTTCAAGTAATAATGTTAATGGGAGAAATTATTCTAATAAATTTGATATTTTGGTGATTGAAGATAATCTTGAAATATTAGAAATGTTAAAAGATACTTTGGAGTCAGTCACTCATTACAATTTTAATGTAACTTGTTCACAAAATGCTGAAGAAGCAATGGAAAAAATAGAAAACTCTAATTTTGATTTAATAATATCTGATAACGTCTTGCCCGGAATGTCAGGAATAGATCTTTTGACTAAGGTAAAGGATCAGTATCCTTCCATATTAAGAATTTTAATAACGGGGTATTCTGATTTAGAAGTTGTAAAAGATGCAATTAACAGGGCTGCTGTAAATGCATACATTGAAAAACCATTTGGCTACAAAGAACTAACCGAAAAAGTAATTGATATACTAAAGGAGAAAAATGTTCTTCAAAGAAGACAAGATTTAACATCTTTGGAACAAATATATGAATCAGAAGGTGGACCCGAATTCTTTAGTTCTCTATTTTCCTTTACCCCAAAAGATTGTGAAATCCATACTGTTGTAGAAAAGAGTGAAGAGGATTTAGCGATTAAATACAGTCAAGAAAGAATTGATGTACTCTCAAATTATGGCATAATCAAAAAAGTGAAAAATCTTCCACTCATTATTAAATGCCCAAATTGTCAATCATATGACTATAAAATTGTATTAAAATGCCCTTCGTGTACCTCTGAGAATTTAGTAAAAGGAGAGATTATTGAACATTATAGTTGCTCTACTATTAATTTTTCCAATAAATTTATGAAAGAGGGCAAACTTATTTGTCCAAAATGTGATCAAGAATTAAGGAGACTTGGAGTAGATTATCGAAAAATTGGAAATTGGATATTCTGTGAGAAATGCAGTGAATTTTATGGTGAAGCAAATATTAGTCTAAGATGCAACAGTTGTAAAACACTTTATACGGTAAATGAATCAATTTGGGAAGAAGAGGAGAAAATTGTTCCTGACAGAGCAAAAATATTGAAATTAATAAGGAGACTAAGTATTCTGAGCGAAATAGAAAAAGAATTGAGAAAAAAAGGATTAGATGTTAGAAGGAATATATTACTTAATAATAAGGGCATTGAAAAGAAATTTGATATGGGGGCCTTTAGAGATTTGAAAGACGAAGACCCTTTTATGATTTTTGATATTTATATTGATCCAAGAGGTATATTTTCAAATGAAATAAAATCATTTTATAATAAATCTAAAGACATAAATTATGCTAAAGCTATTTTTGTTGCTGTTCCCAAAATAGATAATAGTTATAAAAAAACTTTTAATGATTTAAAGATTAACACTATTGAGATTGATGATTCAAGTTCTGTCGTTGAAGCTTTAGAATCATTGGAATTACCTTCATAAATGCAAGGTCCTAGTGAAATAGATGATATTAGAAATAATAGAAAAATACTTTGAGTTTTTTGGATTTTCACTTATTACAGGTATCCAAATGTCTTTATTTCTAATAATACTTGATAGTACTCGAAGCATCGTTAAAACTGTCTTTATTATATTGGGGAGAATTCGAGAAATCCTAAATCCTTTACCAGAATTAAAATTTCTACCTTCTATTTCCATAATTGTACCCATGCATAACGAAGAATCAAAGATTGAAGAATGTATTCTTTCTTTGATAGAGGCTAGTTATCCGACAGATATAAAGGAGATTATTTTAATCGATGATGGGTCAACTGATAAGTCATACTACAAATCATTACCTTATGCAAGACGTGGTCAGATAAAACTTTTTAAAAGAGAAACAAAAAGTGGTTCAAAAAGTGGTGCAATAAATTATGGATTATTAATTGCAAAACACGAGATTGTTATAGTAGTAGATGCAGATACAAAACTGGAGATAGGTTCACTAATTGAAATAGTAAAACCGTTTTCAGATAAAGATGTAATGGCAGTTGCTGGCAATATTAAGATCGAAAATAGAAATACTATTCTTGCAAATTGTCAAGCTTATGAGTATACGATGTCAATGGAAATAGGTAAAAGAATACAGTCACTCTTTAGAACAATACTTATAGTTCCAGGGGCATTTGGGGCATTTCGAATGAACTTTGTTAATACAGTTGGAGACTATGATTATGATACTGTAACTGAAGACTTTGATTTAACATTTAAGGTATTGAAAAGGGCAAAAGTCTTTTTTGCCCCAGACGCTATAGCATGGACCATATGTCCAGATAAATTAATTACCTGGTACCGCCAAAGAGTCAGGTGGTCAAGAGGGGAAATTGAAACTCTTTGGAAGCATAGGGATCTTTTCTTTAGAAAACATTTTGGATTTTTAGGAATGGTAGCAGCGCCAGATATGGTATTAATGGATATAGTTTTCTTAAGCCTTAGATTTGTTAATATTTTATTCATATTATTAGTTTTACCTGTTCTATTTACTTTTGATAAATACTTCGAGTATCTTATTTTTTATTTAAGGGTTTCTTTGATGATATTTTGTTCTTACATGATATTTGAACTAATATCAGTTTTAACTGCTTTGGTAGTTGTAAAAGAGAAGAAGGACCTTTACTATTTTCTAATTTCTCCAATAATTATTATTTTCTATAGACCTTTGTATGCATTTGTTAGGTTCAAAGGATATTTGGATTTTATCTTTAGGCGAGATCCAGTGTGGAGATAAGTTAAATTTTATTTTTCTATTACTTCTTTAATGAATTCTATGTATTCATTTATGTTCATTAAATTTATTTTTTCATCAAGGTCTGAGGATTTAATCTTGCATATCCATGAATCGTATGGTTTAGTATTCAAAAGATCGGGCGAATTTTCAATTTCTTTATTAGTTTCTATTATTGTTCCAGACATAGGGGAAAAAATATCCAACACAGTCTTAACAGATTCGATTTGGCATAATAATCCAAATTGTTTGACATTAGTACCTATTGCAGGAAGTTCGATATAAGCTATTTCTCCTATCTCCCTTTGGGAATAATCATCTATCCCGATAATACATGTATCGCCTTCAATTTTCATCCATTCATGTGTTTTAGAGTAAAATAAATCATCTCTAAAGAAATATGTTCCTATCTCCAAATAAACACCAAATTTTTCTCTTCTATTTTACTTAAATCGTTATCTATAACTAGTCTTATTATTTTTACTAGCAAACATTTATAAATATTATGAATAATTATTCATAAAGAGGTGTATCTATGAAGGTAGCCATAGCAACTGACGACAAAGTGACCATATCTCATCACTTTGGTAGAACTCTAGGGTTCAGAGTTTTTGAAATAAAAGAAAACGTCATAATTAGAGAAGAATACCGACAAAATATTGGAAAAAGTAACGGGCAGTGTGGTAGCTGTGACCATTCAAGTATGATTAATAACATACAAGACTGTAATTTAGTCATATGTTATGGAATGGGACAAGGAATATATAATGACTTAGTTAGACATAATATAATGGCCGTAATCACTGAGGAACAAACAGTAGATGACGCTATCAGTTGCCTAATGAAAGATGACTTAGTAAACAGACTTGACAAATTGCATTAATGAAATATTAAATATTCTTTTTTAATTTATATTTCATATCTAATTAGATACCATACCTATGGTATTAAAAATATATTTAAATAATACTTCATTTTTATATTTAGAGACGATTTATATGAAACTTGTAATTGTTGGAGGAGGCGCAGCAGGCTCAGAAGCGGCTCTAGAAGCAAGAAAATTTGATAAAAATGCAGAGATTACATTAATTGAAAAACAAAATTCTCCTCAATATTCATTATGTGGCCTCCCATATGCAGTATCTGGCGATATCGAAAACTTTGATAAGCTTATAATATTTCCAAAAGAATTCTATGAAAAACAAAAAATAAAACTTTTGCTTCAAAAAGAAATTAAGAAAATAAATCCCCGCGATAAAAAAGTAATTCTTGAAGATAATTCTGAAATAGAGTATGATTCCCTGATTCTTGCAACTGGCGCTATCCCATGCAATTATAAAATTGGCCATAAATATCCTGAAGGTATCTATTTCATAAGAACTTTAGATGCTGCTAAAGATCTATCCAAAAAAATAGATGCGTCAAAAAAAGCAATTATATATGCATATGGATGGGGGTGCAAAGCAGGATGTAAAGGGTGCATTTCAGGTCGGATATCCCTAGAAATGGCTTATGCTCTGAAGAATAGAGGACTAGATGTAACTATAGTTTCTAATGAAAATAGGCCATTAAGGCAGCAAATCGACATGGACATGAGTGAATTAATTGTAGATTATTTGAAGAGTAAGGGGATTAACCTAGTAACAGATAAGAATGTTATTAGTATATCTGGTGAAGACAAAGTAAATGGATTGATTGCAGATAATGAATTAATAGATGCAGACATTATTATAATGGCTTCTGGAACCCGAACAAATACTTATTTAGCTAAAGATTGTGGAATTGAGATCCAAAAAGGGGTAAAGACAGATTCAAGACTTCAAACATCTATTGATGGCATATATGCTTGCGGGGATTGCGCAAGCGTTAAATATTTTTTCACAGGTGAGCAATTTTCTTCAAGCCTAGGAACAAATGCTGTTAGGAGTGGAAAAATTGCTGGAATAAATTCTGTTGGGGGAAATTTAGAATTAAATCCCGTAATTAATCTTACAATAATGGATTTCTTCGATTTAAAAATTGGGGCATTTGGATTAACAGAAGATAATTTATCGAATTTAGGGATAGAATATGTTAAGGCCAGATACAAAGGTAAATCTAGGGCAGATTATTATCCAGGGTATAAAGAGATAATTATCAAAATTCTAGCGTCTACTGAAGGCGATATATTGGGATTCCAAGCCATAGGTGAAGAAGGTATATTTGCTAGAACACTTGCAGTAGGCTTTGCTGTTCAAAAAGGGATTAAGATCAACGATTTGGCAAAAATTGAGAATTGTTATAGCCCTCCTTTGTCTCCAACTATAGATCCTGTTCAAATTTGTGCTGAACTTGTACTAAAAAAATTAAAATAATTTATATTTATCCTAAGTTCCCCATCTTTTGAATAAATTGTTTTCTACACCAACTTGATCTAAAATCCTCCCAACTATGAAATTTGTAACTTCATCTATATTTTTTGGCTTGTGGTAGAAAGCTGGCATTGCAGGTAGTATAACAGCGCCCTCGTCAGAGAGAGTTGCCATGTTTTTTAGATTTATTGAAGTCAAGGGTGTTTCCCGTGGAACAATAACTAATTTTCTTTTTTCTTTTAGGGATACAGCTGCAGCTCTAGTAATCAGATTATCTTGAATACCTACAGCTATCTTGGAAATAGTTGAAATTGTAGCAGGGCATATAATCATATAATCAAAAGGGTAGCTCCCCGAAGCAACAGGGGCCTCCATTTCACTATTTTTATATACTTTGTATGCATATTTATTTAATTTATCTAACTCATAATTTGTTTCATCCTTAATTATTTTCTTTGCACTTTCACTTACAATTAAATGTACGTTGCCTTTCAAATTTTCCAACAATTTGATGCCGTATATGACTCCACTTGCACCAGTTATCGCAAGAATTCCTTCCATAAAATATATATGACTTGTAACTATTAAAGATTTACCTTCCTAAAATAAGGAATCTATTCCGAAAGTTATATAAGTTACACATTAAGATTGCTTCTATAATATAATCTTTTTAATGGTGAATCTATGCGGATTCTTTTAATACATAGTGACTATTTAGAGTATGAAATTACTTCAAAGACAAAAATAGCTGAGGAGATTGAAGATTCTTTAAAGAAAGGCAGAATGGAAGATTGTCTTTCGGTCTTCGTTGCTGTTGAAGAAGGTGACGATGATTCTGTAATTGATAAAGCATTTAATGAAGCTGCAGAAGTATCAAAATCTGTTAAATCAGATAAAGTTTTTCTGTATCCATATGCGCATTTAAGCAATAATCTTGCACCTCCTGAAATAGCTATTAAATTATTGAAAGATTTAGAAAATAAATTAAAAACAGAATATGAGGTAAAAAGGGCACCTTTTGGTTATTATAAAGCCTTTAAAGTATCCTGTAAAGGCCACCCGCTATCTGAACTTTCTAGGAGTATTAAGTCTCAAGGAGACACTGAGGTCGTATCTGAAGCTTTGAAAGCCGAAGAAAGAATTAAATCTAGCTGGTATATACTAGACCCTTCCCTAAATCTTATACCTCAAGAAAAGTTTGATTTTAAAAATCATGATAGCCTCAAAAAATTAGCAGAATATGAAGTTACTCACTCTAGAAAAGTCGATATGGTTCCACCGCATGTTGAATACATGAAAAATTTAGAGCTTGTTGATTATGAAAAAGGTTCAGACCCCGGAAATTTGAGGTGGTACCCAAAAGGTGTTCTAATTAAGAGGTTATTAGAAACTCGAGTTAACGATAGCATACTAGAATACGGGGGAATGGAAGTAGAAACACCGATAATGTATAGTATTACTCATCCAATGCTTTCTAAGTACCTAAATAGATTTCCGGCAAGGCAATATATAGTTAAATCGGGAAATGATGATTATTTCTTAAGATTTGCAGCATGTTTTGGCCAATATCTCATGAAACACGACATGATAATTTCTTACAAAGATCTTCCACTTAGATTATACGAATTGACACGTTACAGCTTCAGAAGAGAGCAAAGGGGCGAGCTAGTAGGCCTAAGAAGATTAAGGGCTTTTACTATGCCAGATATGCATACTCTTGCTACATCCATGGACAGTGCAAAGAATGAGTTTATCGAACAATTTAAATTATCAATGAAATGGATGGAAGGACTTAATTTAAATTATGAAGTTGCTATAAGATTTGTAAAATCATTTTATGACGAAAATACAGAATTTGTGGAAAGGCTTATGTCATTAATTAATAGGCCAGTTTTAGTTGAAATGTGGGATGAAAGGCCATTCTATTTCGTGATGAAATTTGAGTTTAATTTTGTCGATTCATTAAATAAAGCTTCAGCTCTTTCAACTGTTCAAATTGATATAGAAAATACTGAAAGATTTGAAATCAAATATTTTGATGAAGATGGAAAAGAAAAATACCCTTTGATGTTGCATGCTTCAATTTCAGGTGCAATTGAGAGAAATCTTTACGCACTTCTTGAAACAGCATTCTTAGAGTCTAAGAAAGGTAAGAAACCAATGCTTCCATTGTGGTTATCGCCTACCCAGGTAAGGGTTCTTCCTGTAGGCGAAGAGCAACTGGAATACTCATTCAAGATCTTGGAAGATTTAGAAAAATCAGGAATAAGGACTGACATAGACGATAGAGATTTGAGGCTTGGTAAGAAAATAAGGGATGCTGAAAAAGAGTGGGTTCCATATATTATAGTTATAGGTGATGACGAAATTAAGAATTCCACAATTAACATTAGATCTAGAGAAGATTCATCTCAGAAGAATACTTCTGTAAATGAATTCAAAGCTAGCTTCTTAGATCTTATTAAAGGAAAACCAACAAGACCTTTACCTCTACCAAGAAGACTTTCTTTAAGAGCTAGTTTTAGGTAGGATTATAAAATGGAAAAGATAAATTGTGATGTCTTAGTAGTTGGCGGTGGGCTTGCAGGGATAAGGGCCGCCATAGAATCTAAAAAATATGTCAAAGACGTAATAATATTGACCAAAGGATATGTAGGAAAGGGTGGATGCAGTTCAATTTCTGAAGGAATTTTAAATGCGCCATTATCTGAAAATGATTCTTCTGATCTGTATTATGAAGACATAATGAAAGGTTCAGCAAATGTATCAGACCCAAAATTAGCAAAAATTCTTTCTCAAAATACAAAAAGCGCCATTCTTTCACTTGAAGATTTTGGGATTCAATATAAAAAAGAAAATGGAAATTTTGTCCTTAATCTATCCGGTGGGAATTCAGTTGCACGAACTGTAAGAGTAGAGCCACCAGGCCCTGGGTGTGGGAGAATAATTCCATTAAAACTAATGGAATATGCTAAAAATAACGATATAAAATTTTTGGAAGGAAAGCATTTAATCAAACTCTTTGAAAAGAACGGTAGAGTTGTATCCGGAATAGTGTGCGATGGAAAAAATTTTTTGGATATCTCATTTAAATCTATTATAATTGCAACTGGTGGGGCAGGAAATATCTATAGAAATTCCACAAATCCTTCCGATGTTGAAGGTGATGGATATTACTTAGGATTAGATGTTGGGGCTTCTTTGATAGATATGGAATATGTACAATTTTTCCCCACTGTAGCACTTAAATCCTATCTAGTTTTACCATTCATCTTTACTGATGGTGCTGTTCTTCTTAATAGTAAAGGTGAAAGATTCATTGGAAAATATGATTCAAACCTTTTAGAAAAAACTACTCGAGATGTAATGTCAAGAGCTATTTTCACCGAGGCACTTGAAGGCAGAGGTATCGACGGTGGAGTTTTTATATCATATAAAGAAGTTCCTGAGAGTATTCTTAAAACAAAATATTCAAAAGAATTAGAGTTTTTCTTAACTAAAGGGATTGATCTAACTAAAGATAATCTTCTTGTTAAACCTTCATGTCATTTCTTCATGGGCGGATTAAAAATAAATAATAAATGTGAAACAAATGTCAAAGGGTTATACGCCTGTGGAGAAACTGCAGGTGGCGTACACGGGGCCAATAGGCTTGCAGGCAACGCTTTAGCTGAAACTTTAGTGTTTGGAGAAATTGCAGGAAAAAATGCATCTGAATTTGCGTTAGCAAATGATTTTGATTACGTAGATACCAAGAAGTATATTGAATCATTACCTAAACTTATTGAAAGTTCTTCAGAAAAAGAACTGATTAAAGAGATAAAAGAGATTATGTGGAGATACCTTGGGATTATTAGAAACAAAGAAGGAATAACAACTGCAATCAAGGAGGTCTCTGAAATAAAAAATAAATTTGAAAAGATAAACACAACACAAAATTATTTGGAATACTTCAAATTAAGAAATATTCTTTTTGTTGCCCAAGCTGTAGCCATATCTGCTCTAGAAAGAACAGAATCTAGGGGGGCCCATTATAGAAGTGATTATCCAAAAGAGAATAAAAATTGGAAAAAGGCAATCATAATAAAAAAAGGATTTAATATTGAATACGAGGCGAGATAATTGTTATTAGCAATAATAGGAAGTCAATGGGGAGACGAAGGAAAAGGAAAAGTAACTGATATTTATGCAGAAAATTCTGACATTGTAGTTAGATTCCAAGGAGGGAATAACGCTGGGCATACAATAGTCGTTGGGGATAAAACATACAAGTTTCACCTAATGCCATCTGGGGCAGTACACAAGAAATCCCTTGTTCTTGGAAATGGGGTAGTAGTTGATCCAAAAGTATTGATTGAAGAAATTGAAAAATTAAAAAAAGATGGATTCAATCCAGATATATCAATCAGTGACAGAGCAAATATAATAATGCCCTACCACAGAATCTTGGATGGCATTGAAGAGAAAATGAAAGGAGCCCTTGCAGCTGGAACAACAAGAAAAGGTATAGGGCCTTGTTATTCTGATAAAATATCTCGTTTTGGGATTAGATTTTCTGACTTATTAGATCTAGAAGTCTTTAGAGATAAACTTAATTTAATTGTTCCAATTAAACAGAAAATATTTGATGCATTTGGTGAAGATGTCAACCTTAACATTGAATCGATATTTAATGAATATGTATCTTATAGGGCTTACTTAAAAGATTACATAAAAGATACCTCCGTTTTCTTAAATAGTGCCTATGATCAAGGTAAGAATATATTAATGGAAGGGGCGCAGGGTACGCATTTGGATATAGATCATGGCATTTATCCATTTACTACTTCCTCAAATACAAATGCCGGAGGCATATGTACTGGTAGTGGAATATCGCCTAAAAAGATTGATCGAATTGTAGGTATAACGAAGGCGTATACTTCTAGGGTAGGGGAAGGACCTTTTCCAACTGAACTTCTCGATAAAGAAGGAGAATATTTAAGAGAAAAAGGAAAAGAATTTGGGACAACGACTGGTAGACCCCGAAGATGTGGATGGCTCGATTTAGTTTTAGTTAAATATTCCTGCCTCTTGAATAATTTCTCAGGACTTGCAATAACTAAGATAGATGTATTAACCGAAATGAAAAAACTTAAGATCTGTTATGCTTACGATTATAAAGGAAAAATTATACACGATTTCCCATCAAATATGAAAATACTATCCGAGTGTAAACCTCTCTACGCTGAATTTGATGGATGGGAAGAATTTGATTGGAAAAAGATAAAAGATCTTAAATCTTTGCCAACACAAATTCAAGCATATACTAAATATATTGAAGAGCAGACTAAAACACCCATTTGTATGATCTCTTATGGCCCAAAAAGAGATGAAACTTTAATAATAAAAGACTTTTTTAGGGGAGTTTAATTGTTTGGCCTTTTTAACAAATTTAAATATAAAATGGCAATTGTTGTTAGAGATGATTTGAAATTATCAAAAGGAAAACTATCTGCTCAAGTAGCGCATGCCGCAGTAAGTTGTGCAATAAAATCAGAAAATAACAAAAATAAATATTTTTCTGAATGGTTTTCCGAAGGGCAAAAAAAAGTTGTTTTGAAGATTGATAATTTAGATTCACTCCTTAAAGTATTCAATGAGGCAAAAAGCGTTGGCCTGACAACTGAACTAATCAAAGATGCGGGATTAACAGAAATACCACCTGGGACAATCACTGTTTTAGGTATAGGGCCAGCCCCAGAAGATGAAATTGATAAGATAGTGGGAAATCTGAAACTTCTATAGAATACCAATACAAAAGCTTATATAAATATTTTTTAAAAATTTATCTTAAGCAGTATTGGAGGTAAAAAAATGAATAAAATAATTATGGTCTTATTAACATTGATATTTGCGATATCTCTATTTGTTTCCCCTATATTGGCTGCAGAAAATACTTCTCCAGAACTTCAAAACGGAGTTCTTTTGTACACTTTCAAGAATAACACATTTTCTTATAATTTTCAAGTAGAATATAAAGACGCTGATGGAGATACACCTAGATATATGTTTGTCTTTATAAATGGGTCAAGAAGAGAAATGATTAAAGCAGATATAACTGATAATAATGCAAAGGATGGAATATTGTATGTATTGCCGATGTATGAAGATGAACTTTTCAAATTTGCACCAAAGGCAAAAGAATGGGATATAGAATATTGGTTTAGAACAAATGATGGAAAAGGCCCAGTAAGTACTAAAATATCCAAGTTATTTGCATTAGATACTGAATCAATGGGGCTAAGTACTAGTAATTCTGCTGGTGGCGGAAGAGATGGAGGATCATCTAGTGGCTGTGGTTGCGGCAAATAAAAATTACCTCCAACCAATAATTTTATATATCTTTTTTTTAAACCAATGACAAGGTGAAATTATGGAGTTCTATGTTTTCATAGCGATTGTAATAGGATTGATAGCATTATTTTCAATAATAGAGGGACTTAGCAGGAAAAGAAATACGTTGAGTAAACCTCCGTTAAAAGGTAACGAAAGAAATACGCAATATGTACCGCAATCAATTCCAAAAAAATAAAATAAAATATTATTTTTTTACTCTTTTCCTAATATATTTTACTATTACGTATATTATTCCAAGGAGGATTAATATTGGTATAAAGAATCCTCCCAATATTATTATTCCCGCAACTGAAACTATGAATGCATCTATTGCTTTATCAAAGGCGTTCTTTATGCCCCACTCATGGACAACCTTTTCCGGTTCGTATAGATTTATATAAAATGTGCCAAAAGTTGTTGTATTATCTAGGTATTTTATTCTCCCCTCATAACTTTCTATCTCCCCCCTGATTCTCCCAAGTTGGACTTCAATTGCAAGAACGTCTTGAACATCCTTAGCCATATCTAGAAGTTCTGCATATCTTTTTTCTTGATCTTTCAAGTTTTTTAATCTTGCCTGCAAATCTATATACTCTTCAGTAACATCGTATCCCGAAGTTTCTTTGGATTTAATATTTCCAATTTGGACCAAAGAATCACTAAATTCTTCAAATCTTTTTTCTGGTATCTTTATTGTAATATTGCCGCTTTTTGTTTCTGAATCGGAAATCCACATATTGGAGTTTGTTACGTATCCTTCGTACTTAATTGCCAATTCTTTAATTTTTGAGATAGAAGAATCAAAGTTTTCAACTTCAATATTTGCATTCCCATTTTTGACAACTTTTCGATCATTTGAATTTAATTCACTTGATTCCGTATAACTCTGGGAAACAGTTTTTGAATAGATATCGGTCTGAGGAGCACTACCATATCCTGCAGAGTAAGCAATACCTTCATCGTAAATCACTCTCTTGGAGTATATATTTGGTCCTAAAAAAAAAGTTCCTATAAAGAATCCTGAAATTAAGATTGCAATTACTCCAATTGCACCAAGTATCATAAAAGATTTTTTCATTTCATCACCAATAGAAGCTTATAATGCACTATATTTATATATTTCGATATGGTTCAATTTATATTGAACCTTTATTATTTAATTTTAAAGACTTAAAGAAATACTCAGATATAGTGTCCCCTACTATTTTTACTAGAATATCCTTGTCTTCACTATAACCGAAAGCCCCAAGGGATATCTTTGCAGCGGCAAAATTCATATGTCCTCCTGCAGAACCCATTTTAGAAAAAGCCTTTGTAATTATCTTGCTGATATCAATAATCTGGTCCCTTGACCTAGCAGATACGTATACATAGTCTTCAATTATTCCAATAATTATAGATACAGTAATACCTTCAAGTTTCAATAATAGATCTGCAGATTGAGACAATGATTCCTTATTATCTACATACCCAACATTAGAAATGACATATTTGTCGTAAAGCTTCTTGTTATTTATTGCCTTAGACAAAACATCAAGAGTATCTTGAGAGATATTGGGATTTTCAATAACATTCAAAAGTTCTTTATTAATCTTGGGTTTTAAATAATATACGGCCTCTGTATCTTCCTTCTCAAAATTTCGTTTAAAGTTATTTGTATCAACAAGAATCCCATACATTAATCCTGTGGCTAATTGCTCATTTACTTCAATACCAAAATCTCTCAAATAAGAAGTCATAATGGTGGCAGTCGCACCAACTTTAGGCCTTATGTCCATGAATTCTGCATTTATTTTTTCTTCTTCAGTATAGTGATGATCAATTATGATATCTGGTTTCGTTTCTGAAGGGAATATAGTAGTATTAGACAGATTTGGCATATCGATTAATGCAATTTTGTCATACTCTCTTAAGACATATTTTTTATGTTCGGCTATCTTTTTAAAATCCCATTTCAAAAGTTCAACCATCATTTTGTTTCCTTCGTGACCAATCTCGCCCCCGTAATATATATCTACATTTACCTTCAAACTTTCTGCAATTGCTTTAAGGGCATAAGCGCTTGACATTGCATCTGGGTCGGGATTATCATGCATTACAATTGCTAATGACTTGGATTTCTCAAGTATTTTTTTTAATAGGTCTTTATTTCTCCAATAATTTGAGAGTTCAAGCTGATTTATTATTATTTGTGCCATTGATCTATCTGGAGTAACAACAAAATCTGCCCCCATTTTTTTAAGTCCCTGGATATGTTCTGAACTAGGGGCGTTAACAATTATCAAAGCTTCTTTATTGAGCTCTCTTGAAATTTTCAAAGCTTCAATATTAATTTTATGGTCTGAAGTAGTGATAATTATCTCTTTAAATTTTGAAATATTTACTCCTATAAGATTAAATGATTTAGTAAAATCAAATAGATAAGTTTTACAACCAATAGTTTCGACCCTGCTCAAAGCCTGCATATTTTTATCTATGACCACTACTTCTTTGCCTCTCTTTTTAAGTACTAAAGATACTGCATATCCGATTTTACCAGCCCCAAAAATAAGAGACATAAGTCTAATTATGGGATGAAATATATATTCTTAACTGATTTAACCAAAATAATTATAAATGATACTAATATTTACAAGTTGAGGTATGTCTTTGGAAGGTTCAGTAGACGATGAAATTATAAGAATTTCACAAGAATTAAAGGCTTTGGAATCTGAGGCGGAATCATATAAAAAAGAGCTTTTGTCCTTAAAACAAAAAAGAGATGAAAAAAATGCTCAAGTTTCTGATCTGATTAAGAAAGGCAAGGAAAATAAGGAACTTAGAGATAAAGCTAACGAGGAAACAAAGAAATATAAGGTACTACGTGAAGAAAACAGCTCTAAACTAAGAATAATTTATGAATCTTTGAATAAAATTAAAGAAGCCACAAAGAACAAGGATATTACTTCCTCTTCAGAAATCGAAAAAAAGATAGATAATATTGAATGGAAACTTGAAACTGAAGTTCTTTCATTGGATAAAGAACGGCAGCTTGTTGACATCATAAAGGACTTAAAAAAAGACCTTAAAGAATCAAAAAATTATGAAGCGCTTTCTAAAGAAGCCCGCTTTTCTCGAAAAGATTTAGATACATTGAAAAAAAATTCTGAGGAATACCATAAAAAAGTTCTAGAACTTTCAGACGAATCCACTAAGTTTCATGAGCGTATGATATACTATTTCAATAGTTCTGAAGATATCAAAAAAGAAGCAGATACAACACACAAAAATTATATTGAAAAGAAAAAATATGTTGATGAACTATACGACAATATAAGAGAACTAAGAGCAAAGATCAAAGGATTAGAGATTAATTCAAGAAAAACTGAGAAACAGGAAAAAGAGAAAAAGATAAAAGAAAAGAAAATGGAACTATCAAAGAAAAGTGAGGATATCTTGGAGAAATTTAAAAATGGAGAAAAACTCACCTTGGATGAACTGAAGATTCTTCAGGCTGGAGGAAATATTTGATAGTAGAAATATCTTTTGTTCCAATTGGAGTTGGAACATCTCTTAGTCGTTATATCGCAGTAGTAATAAAAAACATAGAAAAAAGTGGATTAAAATATCAGCTCACCCCGATGGGCACAATTGTAGAGGGTGAGTGGAAAGAAATATCAAATTTAATCGATTATTCGCATAATTTAATCT
Source organism: uncultured Thermococci archaeon (assembly GCA_964621955.1). Lineage (GTDB taxonomy): Archaea > Methanobacteriota_B > Thermococci > Methanofastidiosales > Methanofastidiosaceae > Methanofastidiosum. The sequence goes on along the minus strand of CAZUMN010000004.1, from coordinate 34,959 downwards.
TTGAAATGGGAATAGAAAGAATTATAACTAACATAAAGATTGATTATAGATTAGATAAGAAGTCCTCTATGCAAGATAAAATAGACTCAGTCAAAATGAAGATGGTAGAGTCCGATGTTTGAAAAGAAAATATTAGTGCTTTCGGTCGATAGGGATAATGACCTTGGGGTAAAAACAGGTATCCAAGGGCCGATAATAGGAGAAAAAAGCATCCTAAATGCAGCCATGGAACTTGGTATAGCTGATCCCACAGAATCGGATACAAATGTTCTTTTTAGGGCAATCCAAGTCTTTCGAAAATTAAAAAAAGAAGATACGCCTTGTGAAGTAGTAGCTCTTACTGGGGATGCTGACGTTGGCGTTAAATCTGATATAATTCTTTCTGACCAACTTGACCAAGTACTTAAAAAAATTAAAGTAAAAGGAGTAATTCTTGTTACAGATGGACGAGAAGATGAGAATGTCTTACCGGCCATTCAATCGAAGGTGCAGATAATATCTATAGATAGGATAGTCATACAGCAAAGTGAAACAATTGAAGAAACATACTTTATTCTTCATAGATATATAAGGGAGGTCATGGAAGACCGAAAACTTGCAGGGCTTATGATTGGAGCACCTGGACTAGTTTTTCTACTTTTTGGCGCAGCGTTTTTATTAGGAAAACCTCAGATAGGGTGGTTTGGATTTTTATTTATCTTGGGAATCTATCTGTTCTTCAAGGGATTTGGTATTGATAGTTTCTTAAAGAAAGAGTTTTCTCCAAAAAGAGTCGGATTTGTTTTTTACCTCATTGCCGTATTATTGGGCATTATTGGAGTATGGCAGAGTTATTACTATCTTCTTCAATTTCCAACTTGGCAAAGTATACCACTAGTAATAGCAACAATTCTATCAAGAATTGAACTCATTTATGTTGCTTTCGCAATAGCGATGTTTGGTAGATTTTTAGAAGCTTACTCTACAAATAAGAAGGAGGTAATAAGTACACTTGCACTAACATTTTTCACAGCAGTATTCTCATTTATTTTATATCAGTCTGCCAAGTTCATCTTAGGATCTATCTCTTTAGAAATTCTAATGATTTATCTGTTCATAGCCGGCGGATTGGCTGTCTTATTCATGAGATTAACTGGGAAATTAAAATTAAAAATCATGCCTGAAGCTTGCAGTTAGCAAGTTCATGTAATTTTTCTATACCGCTTTCCATACCAATCCCATATAGTATATCTCCCTCGTTTAACGTGAAGTTTTTCTTTGGAGAGTAAATATAGTCTTTACCCCTCTTTATAAGGAATATGTAAATACCAGTTTTACTTTGTAATTTTATTTCTTGGAAAGTTTTATCGATTATAATAGAGCCTGAACATATTTTTACCCTTGCAATAATTTGGTCCGTTTCTTTCATTGCCTCTTTAAATATTGGGTGAGCATCAATTCCTCTAGTTACAATATCTGCTATTTCAGAAGCAGCATCAGCAATGGCTTCAGTTGCTTCAGTTATATGAATCAGACTTAGTAGGTCTTCTGGATTACTAACATTAGATGCCTTTTGTAGTATTTTTTTACCCATTTCATAGTTCAGTTTATCTACAATCTCTTCAAGTTCCATTACTTCCTCTGCGATGTATGTATTATTGTATAGTAGGGCAGTGTAAGATAGGGCTACCATTAGTTCTGAATTATTTTTCATCTGCGTTAATATATCAGCCATACCAGTTTCCATTGCATCACCACTTTGTTTTTATCCCACTACATATACTCTTTAATATTTCAAGACCTGTATTACTACCCCTTGCAATGAGTATATCCCCATCTTTAATAACAAATCCTTTGGAAGGATTATATTTAATAGAATCCTTTCTTTTTACAGCGATTATATAGGTTCCAATTTTAGATCCTAGTCCTGCCTTTTTTAATGTCATGTGCGATAGTTTCGATTTAGGAGATACTTCGTATTTTTCTATTTGTTCTTCAGCGTCTTCAAGCGCCTCGTAAACAATTGGATGTATTTTCATATCTCTTAAGATAATATTGGACAAATCTCCAGCTGCATTTGATATTTTTTCAGAAGCTGAGGCAAATTGTAAAACAGCAGAAATTCTTTCTGCGTCTTCAACGCTTCTAGCAGCTAGCATTGCTGTTATCCTTATCCTATAATTTAGTTCATCCATCCTACTCTCAAGTTCGGTAACATCCTCTGCTATTTCTTTATTTTTGAAAAGGATTGAAGAATAGGCCAAGTCAACCATTAGTTCAGAGATATCTTTCATCTCAACTAAAAGATCCTTTACACTTACCGGCTTATACTTAAAAGGTTTTGATACTTTGCGTCTTTTGGCCATTATTTTTCTCTCCTAAAAGAGTCTAAACAGGTTTATTTTAATTAATATTTAAGGATTTCGAATATATTTATAAATTCCTGGATTGAGATTCTACAGGGGCCTGTGGTCTAGTGGATATGGCGTCGGGCTTCGGACCCGAAGAACGTGGGTTCAAATCCCATCAGGCCCGCCTTGTTTCCTATTCTGCTCATATCTTGTCTTCTTCTTTTGAAGTGACAATATTCATATCATCTTCAAGTTCTTTTATTTTCTTTTTGTCCTTAATTATGCCAGCAATTATTATAGAAAATATTGCAACCCCTAAGGCATTTGATAGTGTCATAGGTATTATTACTATTTTTACAGTTTCTAGTGCCAAATCAAAAGGTTTTGCAAGGATTAATGTAATTCCCATATGATATAATTCTAATAAGACTGCAACAATCGTGGCTTTATATGCCCCAATAAATTCCTTTTTTTTGTATTGATAGATTAATCCACCAATAATACCTGCCGAAACAGTGGCAACTGAACAAGGAAGTGCAGTAAAGCCGCCCCCATAGAACCTGTTTATCCCACCTATTAATCCTGCACCAAGACCAATTACTGGTCCACCTACTAAACCTGCAACTAATGGCCCTATATCCCTTATATTCGCTATAGCGCCAGAAGGAAGTTCTATCCCTGAATAGTTGCCAAATATTGAGAAAGAGCCAAATATGAGTATCATAACAATATGATTTTTATAAGTAAATCTTTTATCTATAACAACTTCTTTAAAATGATTAACGGAGCTTACAACTACAGCTATTACAGTAACCATGACAGATACTTCGTTAATTAAAACAAAAAGAATATCCATTATTTCTTCAGGGTTCACAGTGATAAAACAATGGGCCAATTTAAAAAACTTATTGTAATTTTTGTAAGTTTCTTAACTTTAACCATAACTAATATTTATAACTGATGGATATCAATATCTTAAAAAGTATATGACATTAATTTATAATTTTGTATTAAGTAATGCAATTTTTTCAAATATCTTTTTTTCAGCTTCTATTCTATTATTGATATCCGTTATTTCAAAATACTCTATTATGAAATCCTTATCATATTTTCCGGGGGTAACTGGCCGGCCTAAAATCTGGACAATCTTCTCTTTATTTTCTTCATTCACTATAATTCCTATCCTATTAAATCCGTTCTTTACGCCAAACGTTAAAGCTTTAGATATTTGTTTCTCACCAGACAATCTAATCAAATACTCTAGTGAAAAATCGTCAGCAAAGTTTGATTTATTCATAAATGCTTGAGTTGTTTGGTGCAAAGCCATAGATATGTGGTTAATCCCATACGCTTTACTTTCGTCAAAAATAGCATCTGCCCCATTTTTCTTTAATATTTCAATTAGATTTTGCGCATCTTGAATTTGGGATTCAAATACCAGTAACATGATTATACTATATTCTCTTTTCTTAAAAAATTATCGTTGTGCATTGTTAATAAAGTTTATAATTGGTAATACTTTATGGAAATCTAAAAGAAGTATTGTTTATCATTATTAACCGAAAACTATATATAGTAGTTAACAAAATTAGTATTTACTGGATAACCCACATGAAAGACAATGATTATCCATAATGATAATCCGTGAGCGATATTACAATACCACTATTGAAGTATCCAGACAATAGATATGAAGTGTCCATATAATATCCAAATAATATTATGGGGGTATAAGGATAATACAAGAAACATATAAGGAAGATACCCAGATAGGTTATAAGAAATATCTGGATAACCGAAACTCTTATATATATATATCTCCTAAGTATTATACAGATGCTAGAGGGACATTAATGAAACTCATATCAGTACAAATACCAGAAGCATATATGAACGGGTTGGACGAGTTGGTTAATTATGGATACTTCCCTAACAAGAGTGAAGCCATAAGATCAGCGATCAGAGACATGCTAAAGAACGAACTTGGTGGGTTTAGGTCACTTAGAAATGAAGGCATATCTGGAAAAATTAAGTAAATAATAAAAAATAATTATATAATTGGGGGTTTTATATGAAAGGCATCTTGGAAAATGCTTCAAGATATACTCAAACTAATAACTTTGAAGAAACTGCAGCGGAATTAGAAGGCATTGGACACGCTAGAATAATATGTGCAGGATGTGGCGGTGCAGGTAATAATACAATAAATAGACTTTCAATGCTCGGAGGAGTAATGGGCGCCGAAACAATTGCCTTGAATACAGATAGACAGCACTTAGAAAATATTCAAGCTGACAAAAAGTTTGTTATTGGAAAAGAGCTTACAAAAGGTCTTGGAGCAGGGGGAGACCCTAGCGTTGGCTGGGAAGCCGCTCAAGAGGATAGGCATAAATTAAAAGATCTTTTTAAAGACGCAAATTTAGTTTTCGTCTCTGCAGGTATGGGAGGCGGAACAGGAACGGGGAGTGCCCCGGTAGTTGCTGAAGTTGCTAAAGAATGTGGCGCGTTAGTTGTGGGAGTAGTAACCTTACCTTTTAGAATGGAAGGATCTCACAGATTTGAAAAAGCAATTCAAGGACTTGAAGCCTTTAGGCGATATGCAGATACCGTTATCACACTAGATAACAATAAGCTACTTCAACTTGTTCCAAACATGCCAATTGACTACGCATTTAGCGTATCTGACGAAGTTCTTGCCGAGATGGTTAAAGGAATCACAGAAACTATTACACAACCAAGTCTTGTTAACTTAGATTATGCTGATGTAAGAACAATCATGCAAGACGGTGGAGTTGCTGTAATCGGAGTCGGTGAATCTAATACTAAGAATAGAGTTGAGGAAGCAGTCCACGAAGCAATGACCTGCAAACTATTGGATGTTGACTATAAAAATGCAAAAGGTGCACTTGTCCACGTTTCAGGTGGCAGTAATATGACCTTAAATGAGGCCAACAGAGTTGGAGAAATTGTTAACTCAATTATGGATCCTGAAGCAAAGATTATTTGGGGTGCAAGAGTTGACGAAGGTCTAAAAGATTCGATGAGAGTAATGCTCATCATGACTGGAGTAAAATCACCGTTCATATCTGGTAGAGCTGCAGATGGAGACATAGAACTACAACCATTTGAGAGAGACGCAAGAAGGAAAAGAGTGGGCGGCGGAGAAAGCTTTGGACGAAGCATCGACTGGGCTAAATATGGAATAGATGATCTATTCAGCTAAAATAGTTATTATTTCATTTTATTAAATATATTCTAATTTTCTTAATTATAAAAAAATTTTATTTTAATAGATTTAACGACCTCCAACGCCGCCTCCACCGAAGCCACCGCCTCCACCAAATCCGCCCCCACCTCCAAATCCTCCGCTACCGCCACCGCCACTGCTGGGAGGTGCGTAGGAAGAAATTGGAATAAAAGACCTATTTATCGCATGGTAAGGAACTACATTTACGTCTTGTATGTTTACATTCAGAGCTTTCATTGCAGCTTCAACTTTATCTCCCACTCCTAGTGCAGTTCCATATACAAGCCATTCTCCCCACATGAGGATATCATCTGGAGAATATTTTCTCATCAATGCGAGGTCGGATAAGAACTTAGTAAAAGCATCCCATTCAAGTTTTTCTTTATAGCTGTCATTTTTCCATATCCCGAATAGTGTTGTTGGGAATGCCATAGCGATTATAGATTGGATAACAATTATTATGGAAGCAATAAGAGAACTTGATGCATTAGTTGCAAAAGGTATGAATATGAGCATAATAATAGAAATGACTGCAAAAAGTATCCCCAAAAGCAATACTGGGAGGGGCCTAGTTCTTCCCTCAACTATATAGTTTTTAATAATCATTCTGTCAGTTGATTTAACATTTGTAATTCCGTTTAGGGATGATTGATAGCTTAGCATAGTTTTTTGGTTCATAACATCCTTTCTTGCGCTCTTAGCTAGGGAAGCTATTGTTTCAGTATCAACTACTCCAGCAGTTCCTACTCTTTCAATAAACTCGATTACCTTTGTTTCAAAATGATCGAGGTCAGTTTTATCTTTCAGTTTAATTGTGATATATTTTGGATTTTCCTTCTCTTTTATCTCAATTTTATGTCTTTTATGAAGGTCCAAAAGTGTTGCGTAGAAAGCATTCATGTCAAAAGTATTTGCCTCACCTTTAAACAGAAGATTGACTACCCAAGGTTTCAATTTATCATTAGGAACAAAACTCAAAAATTCTGGCACTGTAAAGCCTTTTTCTTTTCCATGCCTATAATAAATATATAAGAATATGAATGGAACTATTATAAGCAATAGACTTGTTAATGCATAAAGAAACTTTGCTGCATAAAATGGTATTGTATAAAGTAAATTAGCCATTTCTGTTTTTTGCCTAACTCCGTTTATATTTTCTGGGAAACCATTTATAGTATTAATATATTCTGGCTTTAAGAGAAGTTCAATTTCTAAAAGTTCATTTTCTGGAGAAGTTCCAGTAATAATAATATAGTTTTGATCTTCTGAAACTTTTAAATTAGGAGGATGTGGATAGACTTTTACTATACTTTCTTTAGCAATCATTATCTTAAAATTTTTTATTGGTATATGTTCTCTCTGGAGTTTTAGATTCAAATGACTGACTTCACTATCGTATTGAATAGGTGGGTGAAGGATGTAATTGTATTCTATCTCATACTTACCTTTATTAAAGTATGAAGGATTGTATGCGCCCACTTCATTTGTATATGCTAAAGAATCTATGGTATAACTGTGTGATTCATCTCCAAATAATATCACATCACCTTTGTAATCTTTAGCATAACCGATAGTTCCAGAAGGATACTTTACGTCTACAAATTCAATATATGACCTTCCAAGTCTTTCAAACGAAAGCATGTCATCCCAGTATCTGAAAAGCATCCTGTACTGCCCAGAATTTTTTACTTCGTATGTATATCTCTCAGATAAAGTACCATCTGAAAGAAAAGTAACCTCATAGTTATCCACTACGAGGTCGCCCTCAAAAATGATTGGGCCTTTAGGCAGTAGCAATAGTGCAGTTGCACCTATCAAAAGCGTAACTAGCACTAGTACTGTAATCTGTTTTGATTCAGCCATATTTCCATCTTCTAAAACTCAATTTTTGGCCTTGTTTCAATAGCCTCTTCAAATTTAAGGTATTCTAATTTTATGAGTCCGATGATTCTTCCAACTATGTTTGATGGTATTGTATCAAGCATAGTGTTAAACTGTTGTGCTATGTTATTATAGGTATACCTTTGTCTTGCAATTTCATCTTCTACAGTTTTCACTGATTCCATTAGATTAACTACTGTAGTTGAAGTTTTAAGATCTGGATAGTTTTCCGCTACTGCAATAAGTCTTCCCAATATGCCCGCACTTTGACGGTCAATTTCACTTATCGCCTGAGGAGAAGCACTTCCAATGCTTGCACGGTATTTTGTTATATTCTCCAAAGTTTCTTTCTCAAACTTTGCGTAACTCTTTACAGCACCCAATAGCTGGTCAATCATATCAAGACGCTTTTTTAGGGCGACTCTTATCTGTCCAAGAGTTGCTTCAGCTGAATTCTTCAATGCAAAAAATCTGTTGTAGATGCCAACAAATATCCCAATAAGACCAAGTGCTATAACAACTACAACTCCAAGTATTAACAAAATTGATAAGTCCATAAAATCTCCAACTACACTTTGATTATGGTATTTAAGTATCTTTCGGAGAATTATTCTTAATAATTTCAAAAAACAGAACGAATTATGGTATTATCTCTGGTCCAAAATATTTCTCATATTCAAAATCTTTGTAGCTGATTATTCCTTTGTCAATAAGTTCTTTAATTTCAGACATTTTATTTTTTAACTCGATTACAAGATGTTTTATTGTATTACATATTAATTCATTTCCCTCTTCTGGCCATAATTTTAGGTGCTGCCAGTAGAGACATCTCCCGCCACAAACAGTGTTAATCTCACAGTTCTTACATCTTTCTGCCATTGGAAATTTTTTTAATTCTGTAGGGTCGGAATCTAAATCGCCACAAACAAAATCTTGGATCCAAGTCATGATTGGGCAAGCCACCAATTTTCCATCTGTGCGAATAGCATACCCACTATGGCCTGCACCGCATCTTAGAAACGTTTTCTCACTTTTGAGAAGACTCTCCACTATTCCAATGAATGGATAAAGTTTTAGAACTTTTTGATTCCTCATTTGGCCCATCCAATAATCAATAAGTTTTGTGATTGAACTGTTGTATTCTTTTACAAAAAAACTAAATTTTTCTTTATCATAATCATATGCGTAAAAGCCTGCATCTATCTGCCAATGGACGGATGAAAAGCCACTATCAACCAAATGTAAAACTTGTTCAAAAATATCTGGCGATTGCAAGTTCAAAGTCATCCTACCAATAATCTCCCCAGGATAATCTTTTCCTTTTATTTCCGAAATATTCTTCATTACTAAGTTATAAGTCCCTTTACCCCTATTTGAATCAGTCTTCTCTCTATCCCCATCAATAGAAACTAAAATCTTACCAATTTTATCTAGGTATTCTATTGGAAGTTTATCCAAAAGCTTTCCGTTCGTCTGCATTCTAAAAGGCGCATCAATATTATCAATAATCTCCTTGATTTTATTTATTTGGAGAAGCGGTTCTCCTCCATAGAAGATAATCACAGGATTTTTATCCTTATTAATAAATTTCTTAAGAGCATTTACATCGATTTCACTAGATTCAGGTGCAGATAAATCAAGAGTGACTTTTTGTTCAATATCGAAATCAAAATCATTCATTGACTTTTCGTAACAGTATTTGCACTGGGAATTGCATTTCGTTGTCAGTATGATGTGATAATGCATAGGTCAAATCTTAATTATTTCGTTTAAATTACTAATGTATACAAAATTATAAGAATCATACATTCTACGTTAATTTTATAATGAATGTTTCTATTAATAAATAAAGATATTATTAACAGTGTTACCATGAGTAGAAAAAATTCCAGAATCAATATAAAAAAAATAGTTCCATTAGGATTACTTGACAAAATCAATCGAAATCAATTTGGGTATAAGAGTCTTGGGATTATATTTTTCGTTGGATTAATCACTTTTTTACTATGGTTCTCCAATAGGATGGGGGGGAATTTTCAATTCTTATTAATTATTGTTAAAGTATCAGCATTGATTGGAATATGTTTATTATCTCTAACAATTTTTTTATCAATAAGATGGCATTTCATGGAGTCAGTTTTTGGGGGCCTCGATAAGGTCTACAAAGCTCACCACTTTTTGGGGCAGATTACAATGATTGTGATACTACTGCACCCTCTTTTTTTAATTATTAGAGTCTTTCCTAATCTGAATTTAATATCAATATATCTTGTCCCTGGGTTGAATATTCCTTATACATATGGGATTGTATCTTTTTTTCTCCTTGTTATTCTTTTGATATTTACTCTTGTAATAAGGCTACCTTACAAAATCTGGCACCTTACACACAAGTTTATGGGGGTCGTTCTTATATTGGCTACCTGGCATGCATTAGTTGCAGGGCGAGATATAATTCAATATCCAGTACTTAGAGCATGGATTCTTATTTTCTCATTAGTCGGAATTATTTCATATTTCTATATGCTATTTTTCTATCAATTAATTGGCCCTAGAGTTAGGGCTGAAGTTAAAGATGTCAAGATCATTGGTGATATAACTGAAATAAAATTTAAAACACTTAGCAAAAAAATGAATTTCAATCCTGGTCAATTTATCTTTATCAAATTTTTAAATTTTGAAAAATCATTTGAAATATTTCCATTTTCTATATCAAGTTCTAAGAGTGATGAGTTGATTAGAATCTCGGCAAAAAGGTCAGGGGATTTTACTTCGAATCATCTACCAAAAGTTAATGTTGGGGATACGGTATACCTATACGGGCCTTATGGTAGATTTGGCGAAAAATCTCTTTTTGAAAAAAAGGATATGATATGGATTGCAGGAGGGATAGGGGTAACTCCTTTCCTTAGTATGTTAACATATGAGGATTTACCAAAAAATAATAAAATTGATTTCCTATGGTCATGTAAAGACGAAACGAATGCATTCTACGATAAAGAAATAAAAGAAATTATCAAAAATAAGAATAACATCCGATATAGGATATGGACCTCAAACGATCTTGGAAGACTTTCTGCACAAGATATAATACAATTATCAGGTGCCAAAGAGAAAATAACTAATAAATTAATTTTTATATGTGGCCCCAATGAAATGATGATGGAACTTGCAGATCAATTTATCAAACTGGGTGTCAAACCAAGAAATATAATCTTTGAAGACTTCAATCTTATTTAGGGATTTCATGATTAATATCAAAAAATTGAAAGAAAAAACAAAAAGTCTCGAAACAGATATTTATGCTCTTTATAAAGCATATAGAGACCCAAGAGTCCCCTGGTATGTCAAGCTCATAATTCTGTTGCTTTTAGGATATTTTATCAGCCCTATTGATCTCATACCAGATTTTATCCCTATCATCGGGTATCTAGACGATATTTTGATTGTCTCAGTTACAATATATCTAATCATTAAATTGATTCCAAGAGAAGTTTTTCAGGATTGTAGAAACAAGGCTATATGTGAACCAATAAGTGTAAAGTCAAAATGGATAGTAACATTTTCAATAATTATTATCTGGTTTATCATGATATACTTGATAATCAAATTTTTTTTACCTTCTTTTCCTTTTATTAGCTAATTTTTATTACAAAAGAATTCTATTATCCATAGCTTTATTTCGTCTCTAGATTTCTTAAAAGCATTTAATTTATCTTCATTTGTTCCTTCTACACTGGAAGGGTCTTCAAATTTTTTGTGAATGTAATTTTTCGCACCAGGAAAAAATGGGCATATTTCTTTAGCATTATCACAAACTGTAATCACGTAATCAAATTGCATTTTCATATAATCTTCAGTACTTTTTGAATAATGAGAGGATATGTCAATTCCTATTTCTTTCAAAGCTTCAATGGAGAATGGATTTATCCTAGTAGGTGCCGAGCCTGCACTATATGCCTCAAAGGCGTTCCCACAAATATTATTCAATAGGCCTTCAGCCATTTGTGATCTAGCTGAATTATGTGTGCAAACAAAAAGAACTTTTTTCTTCATATTAATCCATCAATACCTAATCTAACAAATGTATTATTAAGATTATTCAACATAAAATATATTAATAATCTCAAATATTAGCGAGGAGCAGTACTATTTATTCAAGGGCCAACTGGCACTGTTTACAATATGTAGCTGAACACTCAGGATTATCAAATTTCCATTTAAGGCCCCAATCTTTAATTTCTTGAATTATGTGGATAAAATCTTCTCCACTTTCAGTTAGAGAATACTCACATTTTATTGGTACTTTAGAGTTATCTATATTTTTTTTGATAAGTCCTTGATCTTCTAGTTCAGAAAGCCGTAATGAGAGAATTTTAGGCGTTATTCCTCTTAAACCCCTTTTTAATTCATTAAATCTCTTATCTTTAGTTTCACCCCTATATAACTCTAATAAAATTAGAAGAGACCATTTTTTCCCTACAATCTCAAGTGTTTTGAAAATAGTGCAGTCGATCATGGTATCAAACCAGAAACTTACTAGTTTATATAGGTATCTATTATATACTTAGTATAGAAAAGATATTGGTGTTAAAATGGTAAAGAGAGAAATAATCAATATTAATGAGGAAAAATGTAATGGATGTGGGATTTGTGTTCCCAATTGCCCTGAAGGAGCGCTTCAAATAATAGATGGCAAAGCGAGATTAGTTAGTGATCTATTTTGTGATGGACTTGGAGCCTGCATTGGAAACTGTCCAGAAGGTGCTATATTTGTTGAAGAAAGAGAAGCTGAAGAATACGATGAAAGAAAAGTAATGGAGAATATAGTAAAACATGGAAAAAATACTATCAAGGCTCATCTTCAGCACTTAAAGGATCACGGTGCAGATAAATATCTAAAACAGGCAAAAGATTTCCTTGAAGAGAAAGGTATAGAAAATCCTATTAAGGAAGAAAGTCATTTACATAGGGCATCTTGTCCCGGTTCAAAAATTATGGAATTCTCAAAAGAAGAAAATAAAGTAAATGAGACAGGAAAGAGGTCCTCTCAACTTAGACAATGGCCAATTCAACTTCATCTGGTCTCACCAAATGCACCTTATTTTCTTGGGAAGGATGTTTTACTTGCCGCAGATTGTACAGCCTTTTCCATAGGCGATTTTCACAAAGATTTCCTTAAAGGTAAGACATTAGTAATAGCATGCCCAAAACTTGATTCAAATAGAGATGTCTATGTAGAGAAAATAAAAAAGATGATAGATGAGGCAAAGATTAACACATTAACAGTTTTAGTAATGGAAGTTCCGTGTTGCTCTGGTCTTCTTCAAATAGCCAAGAAGGCTTTAGATAGTGCAACTCGAAAGATTCCGATAAAATTAATAGTAGTTGGGATCAAAGGAGATATAATAAAGGAGGAATGGATATAATGGAAAAAGGATTTTGGAAAGATTTGAATAAAACTATGCAGTTTCCAAAAGAGGGCATTTTTAGTACTGTATTAGCATTGTCCAAAACATACAACTATACATTGATGTGTCTATCTGCTGGGACAAATATAGACACACACACTTCAACTAAGGCGGGAATTGTACAAGTCTTAAGTGGGACAGGTACCTTTACACTTGTTGATGAAGAGATTGAAATGACTCCTGGAGTATTTATTTTCATGCCTAAGAATGCACCCCACTCTCTCAAAGCTAAGGATAATCTGGCAATATTATTGGGCTTAACAGATTAATTTATTTTCCTTTTTTTAAAGAAAACTATATATAATAATAAAACAAAGATAAATTTGTGAGGAGTAAAAATGGAAGGCGAGAGAGTATCTCATCATGAATCTGTAAAAAAAATGTATAAGAAAATTAAAGATGACAATATAACAAATATTTGGGATAGATACGAAGCTCAAGGATTTGGGGGAGACCCTGATAAAAGATGTCCTTTCTGCCAAGGCGGAGTTCGATGTGACCTTTGTTCAAATGGTCCATGTCGTTCTGACGCATCAATTGATAAAAGAGGGGTCTGTGGGATTACCGCAGATGGCATGGCAATGAGAATGATGCTTTTGAGGAATGTATTGGGTACTTCAACTTACCATTACCACACCGAACAAACAATAAAAACTCTAAGGGCAACTGCCAAAGGTGAAACTCCTTTTCAAATAAAAGAGCCAGAAAAATTAAGATCATTTGCTAAAAGACTTGGAGTGGATACAAGTGGGAGCATTAACGAAATTGCTTTAAGATTTAGTGATTTTGTTGAAGAGGACTTTAATAGAAAATATTCTGAGCAAAGCAAAATTGTAGAAATATTAGCCCCGCCCGAGAGAAAAAATGCATGGAAAAAACTTGGGATATTCCCTGGAGGGGTTCATGGGGAAATAATGTTCTCCACAAGTTCTTGTTTAACAAATGTAGATGGATATTATGTAAGTTTAGCCTTAAAAGCAATGAGAATCGGAATAGCAATGGCGTATCAAAGTCAAATAATTAATGAATTTACTCAAGACATTCTTTTTGGGATTCCAAGACCCCATAAAATGAGAGTAGATCTGGGAATTTTAGATCCAGACTATGTCAATGTTTTACCAAATGGTCATGAACCTTTCTTGGGATTTGCAATGATCCAGCTTGCAAGAAAAGAAGAATGGCAAAAAAAGGCAAAGGCCGTAGGCGCCAAAGGCCTTAGAATAATAGCAAATATTGAAACAGGCCAAGAAATAATTCAAAGATGGGAGATGGACAATGTTTTCTATGGATACACTGGTAACTGGATTATGCAGGAAGCAATAATGGCAAGTGGCTGTATAGATATATTTGTGGCAGATATGAACTGTTCCATGCCGATTGACCCAATATATGCAAACAAATACAAATTCAAATTGGTGCCTGCAAGCGAGGTTGTAGCATTTGAAGGCATTACTGAAAGAGTGGATTATCTCCCAAACGAGGCTGAGAAACAGGCTGCATCACTTTTACAAATGGCAATTGACAACTTCAAGGAGCGAAGGAGTTCAATTGACCCTGTTGTAGGCCTTCCAACTAAAGAAGCGATAGTTGGATTTTCAACTGAAAGTATAGTTGAAGCATTAGGTGGAACAATTGAACCTCTATTAAATGCAATTAAAGATGGTACAATAAGAGGCGTCGCCGGAATGGTTTCTTGTACTTCATTAAGAGATTCAGGCCAGGATGTTCACACAATAAAAATGGTAACTGAGTTGATAAAGAGGGATATACTAGTTTTATCTCTTGGATGTGGAAATGCCGCAGTACAAGTTGGTGGGCTCTGTAGCTTAGAAGCTAAAGACAAGGCAGGCCCAGGATTAAAGAAATTATGCACTCTATTGAATATCCCTCCAGTACTAAGTTATGGGACATGTACTGACACAGGAAGACTTGCAGATTTAATTGGTGTAATTTCCAAGGCTTTAGGGGATGCGCCTGTACCAGATTTACCCGTTGCTGCAGTTGCACCAGAATATATGGAGCAGAAGGCAACTATAGATGCGATATTTGCATTGGCATTCGGATTATATACCTATGTCAACCCAGTTCCTCCTGTGACAGGTGGCCCAAATCTTGTAAAACTTTTGACCGTCGACTGTAAAGATATTACAGGCGGGATATTAAGTGTTGAGAAAGATCCAATTAAAGCATCTGATGCAATCCTTTCTCACATTGAATCGAATAGAAAAAAACTAGGGATATGACTTTAAAATACTAATATTTTTATATTTATTTATCATTTTATGTTCGGATGCAAAATGATAAAAATGTCCCATTAACTACAAAAGATTCAAAAGAGGTACATAAAGCTCTCATCTCTGGAAGAAAAAATGCTGAAGGGAGAAGGGATTCGTGGCTAATAAAACAACTTGATTACTATGAAGTCAATTACGCCCAAAGTGATATAGAAGAGATACAGAAGAGAGTTTTACTAATTCAGGAAAATATAATCCCCATACAAAGATTACTTCTTGAATATCCTGAAAGATGGCCAAGGATTTACAGTACTTTAGAGCTGTTTAGGGAAAAGGCAAAAATAGATTGGGAAAAAAGAAACGATGAAATGGATTATCATGGTATATCTGAAAAAGAAAGAGAACATTTAAAGAAATCTTTGATGCTTACAAATCTTAAATTATCAAAGCTTAACGTTCCTTTACCTTCTCCTATATTCAATGCAATGTATAGATTTATAGAAGATAAAGACTTTGAATATCTTTTAGATAAAAAATCGATATCATATATTTTAACACTCACAGAAAGAGAAGACCCACCACCAAACTGGGATAAGAAACTTTATAGGTTCTTGAGAAAATATTTTAGAAAAGAAATCATGAGGTAATATCTTAGAAAGCGAAAGTTATTTAATCGAATGTCTTTTTTATGGCTCAGATTTAAATGATCAAAAAGAATCTTAATATTTTTGTATTTTCTATAATTGGTTTTTTTATAGTTTTTTTATGGTTTATTTCGTTCCCAATTGATGCTTCATTTAAGGGGGGTAACATAGTATTTGAAGGGACTTATCTTTTCTTAGTTGTAGTAATGTTTTTTTATGTTCTTAAATTGAATATCAGAACATTCACCTTTGGTTGGGCAATGTTTTCTTATGGATTATTGGTGGACTTTCTAGATGAATTCACTATAGAATCTGAAATCTTCAATACTTACCTAGAAGGAATCTTAATTTCTATTGGTCTTTTCATAGTTATATTTGGATTTATTAAATCTGTTACAAAAGAAAAACGAGAAACAGATGAAATAAAGGATTTGAATAATACATTGAAACTCTTAAATAAAATATTAAGACACGATATATTAAATAATATTTCAGTGACTCTGATGTCATTAGAGATGCTAAATACTAAAGATACAAAACTCAAAGATAAGGCCATCAAAGCAATGAACAAAAGTGTAGATCTGATCAACAAGGTAAGGGAATTTGAAAATGATATCTCTTCTGATAATGATATTAGTACCTACAATCTGAAAGATATAATTGATGAAGTAGTCAAGAATTATGATGTTAACATAAATCTCCATGGTAGCTTTAATATTAAAGTCAAAAATACATTTTCTTCAGTTATAGACAATATCGTTAGAAACGCTGTTGTTCATGGAAAGACGGATAAAATTGATATCTATTTTTCTAAAAAGAAGGAATACTACGAGATAAAAATAGCTGACAATGGAAAGGGAATTCCAGATGATAATAAAGAAAAGATCTTTGATGAAAATTTCAGTTCTGGGGAAAATAAAGGTTCTGGCCTTGGTCTTTACATAGTAAAAGAGCTTCTCAAAAGATCTAACGGCGACATTAAAGTGGAAGACAATAAACCAAATGGAACAATTTTTACAATTAGTATTAAATCTGATAAATAAAAGGAAGTTAATCATCCATCCTAATCAGTTGTATATTGCCTTCATCATAAATCACGTAATGGTGGAATCCTCCATTTTTTTCAGTTGTATGTAGGGGAGAACCTCCGCCCCCAGTGATTATATATCTCGTATTATCTCTTGTAGTTTGATAATACATATGAACATTACCGGAAAAAACATTACTAACATGAGTATCTTTCATGATTTGCATAAATTCTTCTCCATCTTTCATATTGTGTGATCCAGAAGGTCTTGGGTCAAAAGGAGGTACATGTAAAAAGACTAATTTATCTCCACCATATTTTAATTCATTTTCTAGAAATGATATGTTCTCTTGATTTAAGGTATCCGTTGAATCGTCGAGAATAATAAATTTTGTGTCAATATACATAAAACTATAGAACGTCTCACCATAATATTCTTTATACAATGAGCCGTTCTGAATATCGCTATCATGATTTCCTATTACGGTATAAACAGGAGTGTCATAATCTCCGATAATATCTTCAAATTCTTCAAAATATTTCTCTTCTTCATGGATTACAAAATCACCGACATGCATTACGAAAATAACGTTTTTAGAATCTATATCTTCCATGATCTTCTTGAAGACCCTAGGGTATGGATCCTTGGAACTGTCTTGTCTTGAATCACCAACAACTGCAAATCTTAATGTATTTGAGTCGGGTAATTTGATAACGTAAGAGTTTCGAGAGAGAGGCGGGAGGCTCAAAATTATTTTCTCATTTGGATTAATTAATCTAGATTTGCCTTTGCTTTGGATTATACTATCTTTTTTTATGTTTAATACTATAATCTCTATTTTTTTTGGAAGGATAGAATTGTTATTTATGCTGAGTGTCATGGAAGGCGATTTAGACCAGATTACATTATTTTCTCTAATAAATCCTCCCTTTACGTCTAATACACCCTCCCCTAAAGTTATTGATCTGTAGCCTATTGAAACTGAAATTATAATAATTGCTAAAATTAAAATAATCAGTATTTTCTTCACGATACTATTTTGTTAGTTCATATATTAATAGTTTTCCTACCAAGATTATATTGCTGAATTTGTATTAAGTTGGATGAATGCCTTAGTCATATTTTGAAAGCCTTCTCCTCTTAGCTTCAAAACTTTCATTGCATGAAGTCATTACATGATCTTTATAATAAGTTCTAAGTCTGTCTAAATCTCTTTTCTTTTCTTCAATTTTTTCCTTTATAGTGGGGTCTTGTTTTGAAAGAAATTCATTTTTTAAATTGATAAGTTCCTTTTCAGCATCTTTAATTTTTTGTAAAGTATCTGATACAATATGATCTGATTTCATTTTATCACTTATCTAACTATTTATTTAAAAAATATTAAAAAAATATAAAATTAGAAATTTATAATTTTATGGGAGAATTCTAAGGAGTCAATGTATTAGATTATCTGTTATAATTCATCCATGCATTAGCTAGTTTCATCCCAGTCTTCAGTATGTCCTCTAGATTATCATTTGATGCATTTGTTTTTGACCTCTTACTGGATGTCTGTAAACCTGCACCTAATAGTTGGCTTAAAATATCGTTTGATTGATTGGATCTAGAACTTGTTCCCGCCGCAGCATCCAATAGTTGACTTAGTAGATCATTTGATTGATTAGAGCTCTTACTAGATGTCTGTAGACCAGCGCCTAACAATTGGCTTAGAAGGTCATTAGATTGGCTAGACCTAGAATTTGTTCCTGTCGCTGCACCCAACAATTGGCTTAGAAGATCATCTGATTGAGTCTTTGAACCTTTAGTGGACATCTGCAAACCTGCATTTATCAACTCACTTATGATATCTTCTTTCGTTACATTAGATGCTCCAAACTTCTGAATGGCCATTTGGATACCTATCTTCAATAATTGGGCCAATATGGCATCTTTCAATGTTTTAGATTGAACTACTTCTTGAGTTTGGGCTGAAGAAATGGTGTTAGACATGACATTTTTTATGATAGATTCAATGCCAGTTTCATTCATTATGCCCGCATCACCTGCGACGGCCATAATTGAAGATAGTAGTTTTTCTCCGTCGAATTCCTCTTTTTTTCCATTGCTTCTAATAACGTATGTCATACATATGTAATGGGGGTTCAATACATTTAAACTTAACGAATATATTTCTAATGTTTATTTAAAAAAATTATTAATAACAAATAAAAAAATATTTAAGTATTTATAGAAATATTTACTGCTTTGTTTTGTCAAATTCTCTCCAAGCTTTAGATATTCTCTTTTCAACTTTGTCTAAGTCTGTCAGAATCATGTCTTTTAATGTTTTTGTTTCTACTTCCTTTTTACCTCTTGAAAAGGCTATGACGGTAGCAGAAACATTTTCAATTAAGTCTTCTACGCCTCTCTTGCTCATTACACCTGCTTCTCTTGCAGCAGCTAGAATTGATGCCTTAAGCTTTTCCTCATCAAATCTTTCTCGTCTCCCATCTTTTTTAATAACGTCTGTCATACACGTTATTACTAGAGTTATAAATATTTAAATTTTACCATTATGTACTATTTTAGCTAATAACAGACTCTATCTGAATCGCAATGGGAGCATTCAAATTCTATTGTTGTATGTTCTATGCTAAATTTTTCTTTTAACATTGTATTGATTTTATTGAGAACTTCATGGCTTTGGTCAACTGTCATATTTGATATTACGACATGCGCACTCAAAGCGTTATAGTTTGTCCCTGGGGACCAAATATGTATATCATGGGCATCATTAACGTTCTGTATATTTTTTATTTCAATTTCTATCTATTTTACATTTAGTCCTTCAGGAACCTCTTCGAGAATTATATTTGCACTCTCTTTAACAATCCCCCATGTACTATAGATTACAATTAAACCAATCAATATACTAATTATTGGGTCGATTAGGTAATCTCCTGTAAAATAAATATAGCCCCAGCAATTAAGACTCAAACTCATCCAAGAAAGTCTTCAGTTATATGCCAGAACACACTCTTTATATCCAGATCTTTATCTTTTCCTTTTAACATCTTAAAAGCTATTATCTCATTAGTTATAATCCCAAAAATTGCAATCACAAAGACCATTTTTCCATTTGCTGGTTCGGGATTTAAGATTCTTAAATAGGCTCTGTAGAACAAGAAAAAAGTAAGGGCCATCAAGATAGTTGAATTGACGAATGCAGCAAGTATGGTTGTTCTCCTGTAGCCAAAAGTCATAGTCTTTGTTGGTGATGACTGTCCTTTTGATTTGCATAGTATGAAATACCAAGCGCCACAGAATCAGAAAAGTCATGTATGGTGTCACTTAAGAGTGCTAGACTATTAGATAATATACCTCCTACAAGCTCTATTACTGTAAAAATACTGTTTAAAGCTATGTCATAAAGAATATTTTTTAGTTTCTTTGTAGTGGTCATGATCATGCATATAAATTCTATTTTCTACTACATATAAATATTTTTTGTGTTATTTCCATATAAAAATTATTTATTTGCAATATTATTGTTTCTGCTTGTGAATATTCTATAACAAAACATTAAATTTATAAATTCTATATTTCCAATTTTTGGAAGGAGGGTTATAATGGAAAAAATAAACTTGAAACAAAAATTAACTAAAATAACTAGTTCTAAGAAAAGAATTTTTGCAATATCTCTAGTAGGAATTGCATTAATATTTGCATTATTTGCTTCCCCACTATTTGCTGTGCTACCTCCTCAATATCTCTATGGGAGTATAACAGTAAATTCAAATCCAAGTGGTGCCACTATATCTCTAGTGACACCCGATGGGATGTATATAGGATCAACTCAAACAACACCATATACCTTTACAAACATAACACCCGGTTGGTCTACAATATCTCTATCTCTAGGGGGGTATCAAAACTGGACAACTCAGGTATATGTAAATGCTGGAGAAAATGAATATGTTTATGGAAGCTTAACACCAACATATAATCCTAATGCCACAGGATCTATAACTGTGACTTCCCAGCCTGCCGGTGCTATAGTTCAATTAATTACCCCTGCTGGGCTATTTGTTGGCCCATCTATAAAAACACCTTATACTTTTACAAACATACCCGTAGGTATAAGTTCAGTGACAATTTCAATGAACGGTTACCATGATTGGTCCTCTAATCTTAAAGTTCAGGCAGGCCAAAATACTAATATAAATGCAGTATTGACCCCAATCGAAAGCAAAGGTTCTATTTACATAACTTCTTCGCCTACAGGGGCTACAATTGGTGTCGATGGACAATGGTGGGGTACATATAGAACAACCCCCAATACAGTCATGGATCTAACACCTGGCCACCATGTCGTTCAGCTTTCAATGGAAGGATACCAGATGTGGTCCACAACAGTGGATGTAAGTGCTGGGGGAACAACTTATGTCCAGGCTACTTTACTGCCAGAAGATATGCACGGTGCCCTTAGTATAACTTCAGATCCTTTAGGTGCAACAGTATCAATCGAAACACCACATGGGATGTATGTTGGCGAAGTAATTAGGACTCCATATCTGTTAGACAGAATAGATATCGGTTACAGTACAGTTACATTCTATAAAGATGGATACGAACCATTAACAAAGAGAGTATATGTAAAGGCCGACGGAGTTACTTTTGTTGATGCAGAACTAAAACCTATTCTTTTTAAATAAATAATTACTTTTTAATTTTATATTTTACAATAATCTAATTTTCAAGAAAAGATTGTCCCTCAAATCAAGAAGATTCTCATCGGGACTATGGGGAGGCATAGATGGCTAGTCCTTTAGCCGTATTACCATAACCTTAGTCTTTAGAGATCTCTCCACCATGCTTTTGATATACATTTATCGCATGTTGAAGTTCTTTCGTTCCAACAATCATCGCAACAAATATCCCCGCATACCATACACGTATGTGTATGCGTCATTTCGCCACATTTTACACATTCTTTTTGTTCAGAAACATAAACCCATTTGCCAATAGAACTCATTTTTACCACTCCTAGATGTCCAACCGTTAATAAATTATGGGCTTTACATAACTATAAGGATTTGTAAAAAAACATGTAAAACATGTAAAATTATGCCAAAAAAAGTTCTCTGCCTTTGTTAGTTAACTCGACAACCTTGTTTCTACCCTTAATCGAGACTATAAGATAGTTTGACGTTGTTAGAAAACTCATTCTTTTGCCAATAGTTGGTCTTGTTATATTAATCTCTCTGCCTATATCTGAAAAAGTAGGCTTAACTCCGATTAAGTTCTTGTTATAAACGAATGTCAGGATTTCTAGCATATTGTCAGGGAGTTTTTCTTTTTCCACAGGAAAGATGTCAGATGTCTCCTTTTCTATAAGCTTCATTTCAACATCGCTGAATAATTCTGAGTCGGCCGAAATTATTACTGTAATCCCCCTAAGGTATGCGATCTCCCTTAGATGATGTACAAAAGATAATAATTTAATAAATCCATTTTTGGAAAGCAGATAATCCAATCTATCTATCAAAACAAAGCTTTTTCTGGGTATGTCCTCTAAGTATTTTTCAATTTCTGTAAAATCTGGAGAAAGAGAACTTCTTTTATCTTTTTCTGAAATCCATAAATAGTTGTATTTCCCTTTAATTTGTCCATTATACTCCGATTCAGCGGACCTTGTAAGTATGTATCCAGAGTAACCAACTTTCAACAGGTCATTAAAGGCTTCAATTGAAAATAGGCTTTTTGTTTCTTTTATTAGATAGACTTTTCCAGCTTCTAGATTAAACTTCATCAACTGGCGTTTCATCTTTTCTTCTGTTAGCTTTCTTTCTGTGATGTCTCTTACAATGCTCAAGACTACAGTTTTTTTCTTAAGTTTGATAATTTTACTGCAGATTTCAACTGAGATTAGTTTATAATCCTTTGTCACAATCTCTGTTTCAAAACAATAGTAGCTTCTCTTTTTAAGTTCCTCAAACATTTCATTTAGCATTTCAACATATTCGGGTGGATGAATGTCGCTGGGAGCCATATTTAGAAGCTCCAATTTGTCATATCCTAAAAGGTCAGATGCAATCTGATTAGTTTCAATAAAGTTCCCATCAAGTTCATGAATAAATATTGCATCACTTGCATTGTTAAAAACTGTTCTGAATTTTTGCTCACTTTCCTTCAATGCCTGCTCCGAATATTTTCTTTCTATGATGTGCCCCAATTTTTCTACTATGGCAAGAATTAATTTTCTTTCGGCTGTAAGAAAAGGGCCTTCTTCGAGGTCTGGCTTTTCTTCAAGATAAAACACTTCAAGTTTTCCAATATTATTTTTATAATAACTTATCGGAGCATCCAACTTCCACTTAGTTTCTCTAAAGTTCATTGTTTTAAATTCTTGTCCATCCAGATTAATTCTAGCACATGCTATTTCTGGATATTTCCATCCAAGAGGTATTTTTTCTACAATTTTTTGAAATAATTCCTCAAGGGGCATATTTGGCTCTTCATTTATCTTTGAGATGTCATATAGGCAATTTAGTTCCTTTACCCGTTCTTGTAGATTGTCAAGGAGAATATCCTTTTCTTTTTCAAGTTCCTCTAATCTATTTTTTATTTTTTCAAGATCAGCTATCTTTGAGCGCTGTATTCCTAGCTCTTCAATAAGCTCTTCTTTTGATTTGTCTTCCTCTCGTTTCAATCTATCACTTCAGTATTAAATGGCCGAAATCCATCTTTGTATGTCCAGTTTCGCATTAAATATGCCAACGACTTTAAAAGGATTTATATTAGGGAATAAAATAAAATTAAATACAAATACGTTAAGATAAAAATTAAAAATTTAATTATTTATTTTGAGAGAGTATTCTATCTCCTATAAATAAGGAGATATTACAATAGAAAATCAGTATTATTTTAATAAGAACGACCTAAAGATATGGAAGAAGTTGCAAATACGGCGATAAGAATCATAAAAGAAGGAACAGAATTTCAATTTATAGAATTTGAATTAAATGGAAAAATAAAGTAATTACTTATTGTGAAATTACAGCGATTGAAGATTGAAATCATTCCAGTAGCAACAAGCAGAAACTTGTGAAACACATATCTTCTTTTGGGACTACTTTTAATTCATAGCCCGCATTTTTTGCAGTCTGATATACATCAATTCCTACACCCTCCATCGAGGGCCTAGCTATACGCCTGTAAACACATTTTCTCTTGTCAAAAAGAGTTGGAGTTTGGACATGCTCTGCTGTACATTCATCACAGAGCTTGCAGGTTCCAGCTCCATAGGCAAATGCTTTGTATAGGCCATTAACAAAAGCTTCTCTTTCGAGTTCAGCCATAAGTTTCTGAATATCTCTCCATTCCATTCTGTCTTTAATTTCTCCAAATTTTAATATCAAGGCTTTATTGTATTCTTTTAATCTTTTTCTTGTTTCCTTAGGTGGCTGAACATAGGGGGGGCAAGTATATTTCTTTCCATATTGCGTACATCCAAATTCACATTTTTGTCTCACCCAATCATTAACTGAAACATCATCTATTGGTATCACTCTTGCAGATGTGGCACCCCTATCTAAGGCCATTTCAATTAATTTATCGTATATGTCTTTCAATTTATCACTTTATTAAATAAAAATTCTATACTTATATGGTTTATCAACTAGCTAAATATCCAGTAAATATAAAAACACATTTGACAATTTTAGGGTGGTGATTATATGGAAATGCCACAAAATGTAATAGATTTAATTCAACAGCAGCATTTAGCTTTCGTTTCGACATCAACTACAAATGGAATTCCAAATGTATCTCCTAAGGGTAGTATCTCAGTGATAGATAAAGATAGATTAGTCTTTGCAGAAATTGCCTCACCCCATACAATATCAAATTTGAAGAGTAATCCGAATGTTTCTTTGTATGTACTCGATAGGGAAACTAACAAGGGAGTTCAGATAAAGGGGAAGGCAACTTTAATGAATACTGGCCCTGTATTTGAAAAAGTATCTAAAACATTAAAGGAGAAGATGCCACATTTGCCTCCAGCAAATTATGCAGTATTAATAGATGTCAAAGAAGTCTTCTCTTATAAAATGTAATTTAATTTTTTTTATTTTAATTATGAATACTTCTATTGTTAACTTTTATCTAATGATAGCCTATTTTGACACTTTTTAGTATTTGCAAATAATTGTTCCATCAGACATTAAATGGCACATTCCAATTACTTTGTCAAGAGAAATTACAAATCCGATTCCCATTCCAGGTTTATCTAATTCTCCAGATTCCCTTATGGCTTTTAGAATATCATCAGTCTGTGTTTTACTTACTACAGTTAATATTATTTCTTTTTCTGGCTCTATAGGGATTCCTAGTATTTTCTGATGTTCATGGATTCCAGTACCCCTCCCAAATAGAACAGTTCCTCCCTTGGCACCTGCTTTAATTGAAGCTTGAATTATCAGTTCTGAGCATCCTTTTTTAACGATAGTTACTATAAGGTCGCATCCTTTATGTTCATCATCCATTTTTTAACCTCCTTTATAACGAATTATTAATCCAAATAGCATTAATGGTATTATTGGGGCCAACGCTATTAGAGAAATAAGGCCAAACCCATCTATTAATGGATTCCTTCCATCCATAGCAGAAGCTGCGCCCAAAGACATAGCCATCAAAAAAGTAACTGCCATAGGGCCAGTCACAACACCTCCAGAATCAAAGGCAATGGCTGTGTACTGCTTATCTGAAACTAATGTTAGTAAGATCACAATACTGTAACCTATCAAAATTATAGTAATTAGGGCTACACCATAAACAAGTTTGGCCATAGCGAGGGATACAAAAAAAGCTACGCTAAACGATAAAATTTTTTTTACCATATTCCTTCCTAGAAAACCGTTAGAAGCTTTTTCAATTTCATTACAAATTATTATTACTCCAGGATCTGCATAAGTAACTAAAAATCCCATTAAAAATCCTAAAGGTATCAACAACCAGTTAGATTGGAGATTACCAAAATACACTCCTATACTATCTCCTGCAGGGAGAAAAGCAATATCTATACCTTGAAAAAAAAGGATCATGCCCACAAAAGTCAGAAAGATACCCTTAAGGAGATTTTTTGTATACTGCTTTGGTAGTTTAAGTAAATATTTCTGAAATATTAAAAATAATACCGATAGAGGTAATAATACAAGAACTACTTCAATTATAATTTCTTTAAGATTTTGAATAAATTCTATCAAGCGTATAATACCCCCAACACCATTATACTTATGACGGGTCCAATTGAAGAAAGGCCGATAAGTCCAAATCCATCGGATAGCGCTGATTTTCCTCCTAAAACGGAACTAATTCCTATTCCTAAAGATAAAATAATAGGCACAGTAACTGGGCCAGTTGTAACCCCTCCAGCATCAAAAGCTATGGCTACAAATGTGGAAGGAGTAAAGAAGGATAAAGCAATTATGAAGATATATCCTGCTATAAATAGATATGAAAAGCTTATTCCATAAATAATCCTCAACACTGCCAATGATAAAAAAATACCAATTCCGACACTTATTGAAAGAAACAAAATAAGTTCTGGAATGCTGCCTCCAGATGCATACTCTACCTGATTAACAAGTACCCTTACTCCTGGTTCTGCTATTGTAGTAATAACACCTATTATAAAACTCATTATTATTAAAAAGCTTAAAGAGCCTCTCATAGGTAATTCTGCTCCAATAGCTTGACCAAAAGGTAAGAAGCCTAAGTTAATCCCCAGAAGAAATAGAGTAATTCCACTTATTACCATTATAGATCCTAATATGAATCGTGGTATTTCTGATTTTGAGATAAAAATCAGAAAGAGAAGCACCACTATCGATACTGGGCCCACTGAACTAATTACCTCCAATAGCTCCTTTTTAAGGTCTCCAGTCATTCTATCCCTAAGTTTGTATATTATCCTCTATTTATATAACTTCTTCCTATTTTTTAATTTTTAGTTATTTTTGGAAAAAATGTAAAACTATATTCTATTTATTTTAGTTATTCAATAAGTAAAAAGAAATCTCAATTCTTTGTCTTAAGTATATAAAAAAGCAGAGCTATATACCTCGCAACTACTCCTACTGCTATTGCGATAATTATGCTAGTTGTTATTTCTTCTTGCATCAATTTACCCCCTTGGTATACAATATTGTTTATATTATATAAATTTATTGTTTATCAATAGAAATATGTATTTAATCCTATTTCCTATTACAGGTCTTGGATAGAAATCTATAAATAAACGCCCAAAATATTGTTTTTAGTGAGACAATGGAAATACATTTTGAGCAGATGGGTGAAAATCACAGAAAGGACGTAATAGATATTTTTAACTATTATATTGAAAATGGATTTGCTGCATATCCTGATACTAAACTTCCTTATGAATTCTACGACATGTTTCTTATTATTACAAAAGGCTATCCTGCAGTAGTAATGAAATCTAATAATAATGAAGTAATAGGATTTGGATTTATACATTCTTATAGCCCTTTTTCAGTATTTAGAGAAACTGCTGAAATATCTTACTTTATTAAAGAAGAGGCAACTGGCCAGGGTATTGGAAAAAAGACATTAGAGTATATAGAATCTGAAGCTAAAAAACTGAACATAACTAAGATATTGGCAAGTATTTCATCATTAAATGAAGGCAGTATTAATTTTCACGCAAAAAATGGATTTATAGAGTGTGGAAGATTTATAGAAGTTGGTAAAAAATTTGATAAATATTTTGACATTGTTTGGATGGAAAAAATCTTATAAATTATTTATTATTTTTTCTAACATATTTATAAATTAAAAAAAATTACTTGATATCTGGTGTCCTAATGAAATGCCCTATGTGCGGATATGACACATCTTTTAATTATTGCCCTAATTGTGGCACATATCCATTGGAACAAGAGACTATATCCTGCCTTTCATGTGGTCATGAAAATAGTAAAGGATTATTTTATTGTTCTAGATGTGGCACACCTATAATGACATATACAAATATCGATAAATCAAATATGGGGACAGATGAGGGCAAAGAAACTTATTATCAAAAACTTGAAAGAGATGAAAATAATAAAAAGAGATTCAAGACAATAACTTCAATTCTTCTTGGAGCTATGCTATTGCTTGCTATATTTTATTATATTGGATTGGTAAATACCCCAAATAGCCCCTTAGAGTACCAACTCCCTCAGTCATATAACGCAATTATCACAACAAAGATTACAAATATTGACGCTGAAGTAGGAGAAACACAACTATGGATGGCCTTACCAGTCAACTGTGGAACTCAGCAAAATGTATCTGTTATACGTATAAATCCAGAACCTGATCAAATTATCTTGGCACCAGAGGCGTGTGCAAGGATATGCTACTGGGATTTTAGTAATTCACTACCCACTAATTCTACCATCACAATAATTCAAAATATATCTTTTACTGCAAATCCTTTCACAACTCCAATAGACTCTTCTAAAGTAGAACCCTATGATTATTCTTCAAGCTTGTATAAAGAATACACAAAGCCAAGTCAAAGGGTTGAGTCTGACGATCCTGGAATTGTTTCAATGGCAAAAGCTGTAGTGGGAAATGAAACTAATCCTTATAAAAAAGCGGATCTTATATATGGGTGGGTAGTAAAAAACATCACTTACGAGGTACAGGAGCAGGAGTTGGGTGCAAAATACGCTTTTTACAATAGAAAAGGTGATTGCACTGAATTTGCTACCCTTTTTGTTGCAATGTGTCGTTCTCAAGGGATTCCTTCAAGATTAGTTCATGGTTATCTTTATAGTTCTGATATCTCAGCGGGGCATATGTGGGCTGAATTTTATTTGCCCCCTTACGGGTGGGTACCTGCTGACCCAACAGGGGATCATACAACAAAAAGCAGATTTTTCTTTGGTCGTCTTGGAAGCAATGTCTTAACACTCTCAAAGGGAAATGTTGGGATATCGCCAAATTATCCAGAGGCCAATCCTTTTGCATTTAGCTATATTGCCCATTATAAAAGTTATAACTCCGGTAAACTAATTTTTGAGAATAATGTCGAACTAACGAGAAAGTAATCTTGTTATAAAAAATAATTTAATTAATTATCGAGACATGTTAACATCATGTATAAATGCACCGACAGGTCTTCCGGGATAGTTGATTATGGACATAATTTCCCTCATAGGAAGAGTTTTTTCGATAGGAGATGCCACAATTGGCCTAGTAAGAATCGAGAGTGATTTATTAGTATAATTTGGAACAAAGATATTAGTTTCGTTTATTGCAATCATATTAATTATTTCATTGTTTGGATAAGCATACTGTGCTATCATTTTGGGAGTTCCAATATTATTAATGTCATAGATGCTTACTTTTCCATTTCCAGTCAAACCGGTAGCTAGAAACATTAAACTTCCTTTTGTATCAACTACAACGCCGCCACCGTTAGGTACAACACCAGGTATTTCAAAATCAGAAAGAACGATTTTCATATTTGCTGGATTAGAAATATCAACTATATGTATTTTATTTAGGCTATATTCCTGAACATACGCATATTTACCATAGACTCTTACAGGAACTGGCATTTCCCCAACTTTAATACTGCTAATAAGGATGGGTACCGAAGGATTTGAAATATCGTAGCATCTTAATTCTGAAGTATCGTACTTTGTTATGAATGCATATCTACCTTCAATATCTACTCCTCCAGCAGAGAAGGGAGTTTTACTAATTAACGTTGGATTAGATTTATTTTTTATATCAACAATAACAAGTCCATCAGAATTATAAGTTCCGGCCATAGCAACGATAGTTCCTTCTTCATTTACATCGATATTAAACATCTGATTCCCAAAATCTTTTGATCCTACAACATTGATGCTTTGATTGCTGATTTGTGCAATAACTAAATAGCCTGTGTTAAGGGATGCATAAGCATATCCATTTCGTATCCTTACTGCATTTGGGCCATTGTTTACTCTGACATGCCCTATATATTTTGGAATTTTTGGATCAGATATATTATAAAGAAATATGGCCCCAGGATTTTCGTGCCAATTCATAACTGCAAATTGACCTTCTACATCCACATATTTAGGTTTGCCATAACCTTGAGTTGTAGTATTTTTTCCAATCTCCTCAATGACAAAGGTAAACTTACCGTTGTCTGAACTTACTGAATGTATCCCATAGAATAAAGAGCAAAATATAATAAAAATAACAAGAAAAATTCTGAATTTATTCATAAAAACACCTAAACTAAAGTATTAAAAAACAAAAAATCGTTTATTTATAAGATTAACGCATATTAACTTTCAAAATAATTATAAAGATTTATCCTTAAATTAAATCTTTCTGTTTTCTTTAATCTTTTTCTTTATTACTATTCTAAGTGTTTTTTGTAAATCAGCTGATTCTGATTCGAGAGAATCAATAAATTCCATTCTATCCATCAAATCCCTCATGTCCCCAAAAAAATCGAATATATTCTCTATATTCGAATCTGAATCTTTGTTTTTTGCACATGCCTTTATTCTGTTTCTAATATCTGAAAGGCCCATAGCACAATTTTCTATTTCCCCAAGAATTTCTTCTTCGACTTCTTCACTTAGTATATTTAGTGACATATTAGAAATTTCATGACATTTATTCGAGATACTGAGAATTTTTCCTTTAAGTTCCGGATCTTCTTCAATATTTACCGCTTCTACAAGGTGTTCAAACTCTTCACAGTTTCTCTTTAGATTTGTGAGAAGAAAATTTTTCACTCTCTTTTTATCATGAGATTCTTTTTCCCCAGAGGATCCGTCTAAAATAATTACTCGCCCTTTCACTATCCTTTTTGGTAGATATTCTAGAATTACATATACTTCTTCAAAAATTTTCTAGTATCTTCAGTGTCCATCCAGCCCTGATCCAGTTGTTTTAAAATCTCTTCAATTGCACCTACCTGTTTTAAAAATCGACGTTTAGTAACTTCATTTTCAATTTCAACTTGTGCAAACCCACAAATTATTGTTAATGGATTTCTTATATGGTCTATTAGATGAGCAAAATATTCTAGATTCTCATCAAGCTGTTTCAGGGCTTTTTTACTTTCTGTAATGTCTGTAATAACTTCAATCATGCCTTTATTAAAATCAGTTGGATCAAGTGGACTAATCCTAATATGGCAGTTTATTAATTCTCCACTATTCTTTTTCCATATTGTTTCAATTTCCCTATACTCTTCGTTAGCCCATTTGTCATATAATACCTGCCCGACTTTATCATATTCTTCGTTATTGGGGTACAAAAATCCTAAATTTTTATTAGTTAATTCTTCGAGAGCGTAACCTGTCATTTCAATCATACTGTTATTGCACCATATTATCTGTCGATCTTTGACTAGTTTTATCCCTACAGGAGCAGCTGTTAATATACTTCTCAATGTTTTCTCACTTTCCATTATCCTTTTCTCTGCCTTTTTCCTTTCAGAAATATCAAATATTATTCCTCGTAAGCCAATAGGTTTATTATTATGCATAATGGCACTAGAATGAATTATAATGGGAAATGTGCCGCCATCTTTTCTTAAGGCGGTATACTCAAAACCGTTTGATTTTTTTCCTGTAAATATTTTCCTTATGTTGTCTCTTCCCAAATCTCTCTCTTCAGGAATTAATAATTGCATTGCATTCAATCCTTTTTCAAAATCCTCTGTTGTATAGCCCGTAATATTAAGTGCATTTCTGTTTACAAATGTTAGATTTCCCTTTTCATCAGTTTCAAAAATTATTTCCGGCAAAGAATTCGCTAATTCCCTATATTTTTCTTCACTCTGCTTTAACAAATCTTCAGCTCTTTTCTGCTCTGTTATGTCCATCACTGATGTTATATACCCTTTATCAGGTTTATTCGGATCTAAAAGACTCATTTTTTTATGAATATGTATTATTTTTCCATCCTTTCTTTTCCATCTGGTATCAATTTCCGCTATCTTACCTTTGGCAAAATTCTTATTGTAATCATAACCTGCTTTTTCGTAGTCTTCATCTGAAAGATATAAAAATCTAGTATTACTACCTATTATCTCATCTAAGGAGTAACCAGTTATTTGACTCATCATGTCGTTACTCCAAATAAATTTTCTATCCTGTATGAGATTGATGCCCACGGGACTTGATTCAAATATACCTTGGAGGATGCTCTCTTTATTTTTCAATGTATTTTCCGCTAACTTCTTTGTAGTAACATCGTTTATAATGAAAAGATGTATCCCTGACTGGATATTTGCAACAGCATGATATTCAACATTAATTTCTTTTAGATCTTTTTTTAAGAGAATATACTCTCCTTTTTGATTTCCTTTTTTTAAGAAGTCCATCCATATTTTTTTTCCCATTTCTAGATTTCTTTGGGGGGTGAGGTCTCCTACTTTTTTATTCATTAATTCTGTTCTACTGTATCCTAAAAGGGCACATGCACTTGGATTTGCGTCAATGTATCTGAATTCATCATCTACCAAAAGAATGGCGTCAAAAGTATTTTCTAAAATATTTCTGTATATGTCTAAGGTATGATCGTGAGTGTCTTTATTTTTAGAATTAAATAATTTGTTCATGATAATACCTAATTATACAGTTAGTATTTGCGAATATGTTGCAATATTGATTCGGTTGCGAGATAATTTATAAACGTATTTATCTGAATTGTATAAATCGCAAAATATAAGTGATATTGTTTTAATTATGAATTTATATGTAGAATAATAGCAATTATCTTAAATCAAATTGCCAGACAGCTCTACCCTCTTCTTCAACTATAGAGACTTTGCTTTCTATATTTTTAATCATAAGGCCAAGCCAGAAATGGCAAGCACATATACCTATATCAACATCAGGATGCTCCCACTTGATGTGTTTGTATCCTATAGGCATTGATATTGAAATTGTTTTAAAATCAGATGATACTTTAAAGCGCCAGTGCTGGCTGTTGGCTCCTGATGGGGCTTTCCTAGAAAGATCAAATGCATATAGAATATCGGGGGGAAGTGAATTTTCAGTTAATCCATTTTCTAAAAAAGCACTGACAGGTTTTCTTTTGTAACTCATAAATGACTCTGTTATCCTATCTGCCAATCGAAGACCTTCTTTTTTCCAGTATCCTAAAGGAGTAATACATATTGCGCGCTTGCCCTGAACTATGCCCTTGCCATAACCCCATTTTGGTTTTGATAAGGTATTATTTACTTTAAGATGCGGTATAATCTTTTCCAATTCTTCAAGCGAATAATGGCCATACCAGCAGGTGCCAAGACCCAGGCTCGTTGCATAGAGAATTGCCATCTCACCGACGAAACCAGCAGTTGAGATTGAAGGTATATCTGTGTCCGCTATAAATGCCATGCCATCTGGGGGTGACTCAAAGCCAGTGTAAAGTCTTTTGTTAGAATCTGATCTGAAAAAACTAATTGTAACATCATGCTTGAAAGGCAATTTCATATTCTCTATGAAGTTCTTAAGACTAGATATCAATTTGTCATCAACTTCACGCATCTCATAGCTTCGAATTGAACGGCGGATGTTTATTGCAGATTCCCAATCAAGATTCTCAATCATTTTTGTCACTCTTACCAGTCAAGAATTAATGTCACTCAAATTTTCTTGTATATTTTATCCATTTTATTCCTTCGGGCGTTATATCTGAGATGTAATAATTTAAATATCCCTTGATCTCACCTTTAACTTCTTTACATACAATAATGTTTTTTCCAAGATTATAGTGAATGGCATTATTTACTTTGCCAATGTCCCATTTTAGAATACGCGACAGTTCCCGACTATCTATGACAAAACTTCCTTCCTTTAATTTTTTTGCATACAGAAATTCCAATACCTCTTCTGCATCTTTTCCAATATCTATAACGTCTGTTATATTATTCCCCCATAATTTCAACAATCACTATAAATAGTCATAACTTGCTTTTATTACTTGTGTTAGGTTAATAGTAAAAAAGTGCGGGGGAAGGACACGTTTATTTATTCCCAGTGCGTTAGGATAATGTATATATCACAAATGCCTATTCTCAATTTATGGGAATTTACAAAGAAAAGGTTTTGCTTTCAAAAGAAGAGGGGCGTTTGATTAATTCTGGCATAACTGAAACCAATATTAATACAATTAGAGAGTTCAAAAGCTACCTGATTGCGGGCAGAATCGGCATCTTAAGGACTCTCCGCTATATGATAGATTTGAGGCTCATATGCCAGAGATACAAGGACAAGGACTTTTCAACCTGGAATTCCAAGGACATAATCGAGGTCATGGAAAAGGTCGAGATTGAGGACATCTCTGACTCATCCAAGAATGAGTACAGGAGGACATTGAGGAAGTTCTTCAAGTGGTTGAAAGGGGAAGACTGGCCTGAACTAAAAGCCCTAAAAGGAGAGAAAAAGCACTCAAGAAAGCCACAGGTCCTCTCGAGGGAGGAGGTACTAAAGCTGATTGAATCAGCAACAAATCTCCGGGACAAGGCCGCAATTGCACTCCTCTATGACTGCGGCCTTAGAATTGGCGAGCTTGCATCAATCACCTTCAAAGACCTGACATTTAACGACTACGGCGGAAAAGTAAAGGTAAGGGGAAAAACTGGAGAGCGATTGGTGCCATTTGTGATGGCCGAACCCTACATAAAAAACTGGATTCAGATTCACCCCAATGTTCATCCCAGCGAATCGCTTTTTGTTGGAACCGGGAACAAGAACTTTGGGAGGCCCCTCTTCTATGAATCATACAAGAACATGCTAAAAAGAGCAATAAATAACTCCAAAATTGAGAAGAAAGTCACACCACATATTCTAAGGCACACAAGGGCAACTCACCTGGCATCAAAATTGACCGAGTCTGAAATGTGCCATTACCTTGGATGGCAGCTTGGATCTGAGATGCCCAAGGTCTATGTCCATCTTTCCGGGAGGGACATCGACAAGGCCATCTACAGCAAGGTATATGGCATTAAAACTGAGGAGTCCATGGACGATGGAAACATAAGGCCAGTAGTATGCCCGAGGTGCAGGGAGAACTGCGGCCCGACATCAGAGTACTGCTATAGATGCGG
>CAZUMN010000003.1:0-66792 GCA_964621955.1 uncultured Thermococci archaeon | reverse complement strand
AAGAATTGAGGAATAAAGTCGCTTTCACTCTATCCCCGTCTGTAATTCGTAACGTTTTTTTTAAGCAAGTTCTGCTGTATTGGCAGTATAATATAGGATTTATAAATGTTATGGTGTATTGCTTTTTTCACTTATTTACTATCCTCGGCCAATATAATCCAGACCACATTGCTAAGACTTACAACTAGTTCCTTGCCTGAGGAACCAGCGATATCCGTCACATCACTAAGACAAAGTACATCTTCATCGAAATCTAGTAACTTCCCTTTAAAGATGCTGCCGTCAATTGATATCACTAATCTTTTTCCATTATAGTATTCTAGTTTTTTTAGTAGCAACTTTGACAATGCCTCACCGGAATTGAGATTTAAGAAAATAAGTATTTAAGTGTTTTTATTGGAAAACGATTTTTCGCCAATCAAATCTCAAAAGAAAATAAAAGAATAGCGATTTTGTGAATCTCTGATTACATGGCCCTTTTTGTACATCCAGTCCAGCAAATCCTGCAGATCGTATTCGTCCTTGAATAAATCAGTTGATTTAACTTCACGGAATAATTCAATTACAGTTAGATTTGGAGTATTAATCAAGGTAGCTTGAACGACATTATATCTCTCATTTGATTCATAATCTTTAATTGAATCTATTTCTTTTTTAATTGAAGGTTCACCTAACAACTGTTCAAAATTATCAAGTGTAGTTCTCCTTGAATCTTTAAGGAATTTATTTGTTATTTCCGTTTTATCCTCCGCCCTTGCAAATGACTGTGCCAATCTTTTGATATTGTAAATGGTTCTATTCATCATAGAACGAACTATCAATTCTCTTGTTTTATCTTGTTTGAATTTGTCGGCCAAAAGAACATCATAGTCTTTAGACAATAATTCTATTATGTGCCGATATTCTTTATCATAATTTTTCCCTTCGGTAGGATTATTCTGATGCGCATGAACAATTTGAATCCATAAGTTCTCATCAATCATTTTAAGTAAAGGTCTAAGATACATATCGTCTTCTGTCAACAACTTATCAATGTCTGACAAAGTAATTTCTGTCTGGGTAAAATTCCTGAAAGCTTCGAGGACCATCTGCCTCCTTGTTCCCTCATTGATTTTTATTGAAGAGAAAAGGGAATACTCCCCCCTGAAATTAGTTCGTTCTACTAGAGATTGATGCAGTTTGCTATAATTATCAGAATAAGCTTTTGAAAGGATATTGTGCCCAACTTTTGGCTTTTCTGCAATTTTGTACTGAATAGTGTTTGAATCAAAATTTATGCCATTAATTGCTTTTTTTGGTGGTTCCATATCTCGGTATTCAGGTGGGACCATTAACTGGATAATCTTCATTAACTCTAGGGCAAGTTTTGAATTCCATGAAAAGGATG
Source organism: uncultured Thermococci archaeon (assembly GCA_964621955.1). Classification (GTDB taxonomy): domain Archaea; phylum Methanobacteriota_B; class Thermococci; order Methanofastidiosales; family Methanofastidiosaceae; genus Methanofastidiosum. The sequence continues at coordinate 65,405 of CAZUMN010000003.1, read as the reverse complement.
ATAGGGATATGCCACCTACTTTCCCATCGTAAGGTGCACTTAAAATGGGAGCTTGAAATGACCTTGATATCCCCTTGTCCAAAGGTAAGTTTTCTGTGAATAAATTCTCAATTATCCTCCTTTCATATGGAACATCCAAGTAGATAGAATCTGAGGGTAGCTCTTCCCACTCCTCAATTAAAATAACAGATTCACTTTTATTCAGCTTCTCATTATAAATATATGATTTCTTTGATTTAATAATACTAATAAGGCTATAATTTTCTGGGATATTCTTGCCAGAAGGTATCAACCCTATACTAACTGCGATAGGGGTATTATAAAGAGCAGATAGCCCCATTGACTTAGAATTAGTTTGAGATTCAATGGCGACATTCCATGAAGAATCCATAGACAGCGGAACAACATAAAGAGATATTTCTTCTAAAGACTTTCCATCTTCAGACCTACTAAATTCCTTATACCACTCTTCCACCTTACTTATTCTTTTCTTTTCAAACTCTAAGAATTCAACATTAAGATATTGTCTGTCCCATGGGAACTCGGAATATGTAGGATATTTCTTCCACAGATAATAATCATTAAGTCTTAAAGATTCATGATTTGCCATTTTATCCTTCAATTGGATATTGAGAGACTTATATATAAAAGTAACACAATTTCTTTTATTGATTAACTACAATATTTATTTAAGTTAATAATTCCATTTAGAATTGGTAGAAGAATAATGAATATTTTTGAACATAAGAGGCAAGGCGGAAAAGTAATTGGCATTTCTTTTAACTATAAAAACGATATTTTTTCTGATGTTAGGATATATGGGGACTTCTTTGTTTTCCCAGAAGAAGAAATAGATAATTTAGAAAAATCGATTAAACAAAAGAGTCTCCCTGAATTATTACAACTGATTGATGATTTTTTTTCTTCTGGTATTAAGGTATATGGTATAACTGCTGGAGATCTAAAGGAAGTATTTGAGAGGGCAATAAATGAAAAGTAAAAACATATGCTATCTTTCTAAAGACTCATTCCCAAGTATTTCAATTACAGGAAAGAACTGCTACTTTTCATGCATGCATTGTAATCGTAAATATTTGAAGTTCATGATGCATGTTACTCAAGAAGATCTATATCAGAAAGCTATTGAACTAAATAGTAAAGGAACAAAAGGTATCCTTGTTAGCGGAGGTCTTGACGAAAGGGGAAAGCTTCCAATTGACTATTCAATCCTTAAGAAAATAAAAAAGGATACCAATCTTATAATTAATTTACATTCTGGATTTCTGACAAGAGAAGATGCAAAAGAAATAAAGAAAAGCGGAATTGATGCGGTATCTATTGATTTTGTTGGAAGTAACGATACAATAGAAAGAATACTTAAGATACCTTTCAAGGTTTCTGATTATGAAAACACTGTAAGATTTTTAATAGAAGAAGGTGTTAATGTTATCCCTCACATATGCGTTGGCCTTGACTATGGGAAGGTCGTGGGCGAATACAATGCAGTTGAGATATTGAAAGAATATCCAATAAAAAATCTAACTTTATTGGTACTAATTAAAAATGAACTTGAGAAAATAAACAGCTTTGATTATGACATTCAATCAATAAAAGATTTCTTTTTTTATACAAGAAATTCTTTTCCCGATGCAAAATTATCCTTGGGATGTATGCGCCCAAGAATAAAAGAGTTGGATGAAACTGCCCTTCTCTTTGACAACATTGTAAATCCAACAAAAAACATGATTAAACTTATAAGAAATGAGTCCAATATAATTGTAAAAGAAATATGTTGTTCTGTATGTTAGTGATCCTATGGAAGAATTACCGACAATAAAAAGCAGCACAGAAATAAAAAAAATTCTAAGGTGTGCCTTTGATCTAACAGACCTTGAAGTGAGTATAACACTGATGCTTCCGCCTGAAGGAATGAGAGTTAAAGAAATCCAAAATATTTTAAAAAAAGATAGAACGACTATCCAAAAATCTTTGAAGATTTTAGTAGATAAAGAGCTAATTTTTAGAGAATCTAAATGCTGTGTTCAAGGAAAAAGAGGGCGGTACTTTGTGTATAAATCCTTAGAACGTGAAGGGATTAGAAAGAAAGTTCTGGCAAGTATTGATAAATGGTACAGTGACCTTCAGGAATCCGTTAAATCAATTTAATCATTATATGAAAAAAATATCACACCAAAGATTTTTAAGTAATTATTCTCTTTTTAGATTTAGGTGAATTAGATGGGTAAGAATACAATCGAGCTAACAGATTCAAATTTTGATCAGGAAGTATTAAAGAGTAGCAAACCTGTCGTTGTTGATTTTTGGGCAACCTGGTGTGGCCCATGTCAAATGATTGCTCCCGTTATTGAAGAGGTTGCAGGAGAACATCCAGAGTGGAAGATTGGTAAGTTGGATGTTGACAAAAGTATGTCAGTAGCTCAGAGATATGGGATTAGAAGCATACCAACAATTGCTATATTTAGAGACGGGAAAGTATTCGACACGATAATTGGTTTCGTGCCTAAAGAAGAGCTCATAAAAAGAATAGAAAGAAATATTTAATTTTATTTAATTTTCTATTATACTATTTTTAAATAAAAAATTTATTAGAGTACTTTCCACCTTACAGTTGTAAATACTGGACCTCTGATGTCTATCTTGCCTTTACCCCTTAGATACTGATGAATATATGTCGGAAGAGAGACATTGATATCAGAAATGCTTCTGACTATAGGGATTCTTTCTTCATATTCGCCAGGCTCTTTTGTTGCCTCTATTTTTGAAACAACTTTTCTAAAGAAAGCTTCAAGATATGAAATTTTGGTATCGACCCCATTTTTTATTATATTTAAAGAGTTTTCATCTTTAGAGTCTGGGAGTATTCCGACCATGGCCTTTTCTAAGACGTAAATCTGATTGAATCCTGCAGGCCCAATTAATTTAGTATTCTCCTCAGGTTCGACGATCATTACTTCTATTTTTCTGCCTAAGAAATCTCCTTTGTATGAAGTAAATTCACATGGCGATGATACATCTTTGTTTTGTCTTGCGGTTTCAATTAAAACTTTCAATAGTTTTTCTCCTTCTGATGTTTTTATATCCTGAACAAACTCGATAGACTTTGCAATATCTTGATCGGAAAAGTCAACTTTGTAGAACTGTGGATATATAAGTTCACGAATATCATTTACACCACTTCGGATCATGGATATTCTTTCTGCACCCTGCCCAATATTCAAGACATCATATGGTATTTTGTATCCTTTCAAAACATCTTTGGAGTATAATCCAAAGTCAGCTATCTCTATCCAATCACCTAATTTGATAAAAGCTTCGTGTTCTGTTCCAGCTTCGTAATAACTTGCACTTCTCTTTTTGACCTTAAATTTTACTTTGTCAAAGCCGAGTTTTTCTGTGAAATTTGTGACTATTTCTTTTCCTAACTCAGGAGTAATTTCCTTGTCCATCACAACGCAAGACGCAGAGAAATGGCTCCTAAGATGAGTCTGATCTTCACGCTGCTCACGCCTAAAACATCTGTCAATTGAAAATAACTTTAAAGGTAGTTCGCTTCTACCGGCAAGTGCTTGTAAAGTAATAAACCAGCCAGATGTCATATGGGACCTTAAAGTGAGATTTGTAGGAACTGGAATTAACTCTTTAAATTCCTTGAAAAGATCTAATACTTTTTCGGCTGCTTCGAACTCAATCCCCAATCCTTTAGAGATTGCCTCAACAAAATCGTCGCCTTCTATTGTTCCCCTCTTATAATCTTGTAGAGTTCTTTCAAGATTTCTACTCCTTCTTTCATCGAGTTCTACAAACTGGGATATCTTATCTTTGACTTCCTTTGAAAGGCCTACATTGGGCCTTGGAAGCCCGGCAAGATAATATACCCTATCTAGTATAGCGGGAGTCTCTGAACCCCACTGTTTATACATATCATCGTCAGTTATGAACAGAGGATTGAATACCTCATCAAAATCAAGGTCAAGATAAATATTCCTAAGAATAGATATCGTTTCTTCTAAAATATGTGGCTTACCCATAAACTATCCCCTCTCCAGGATCAACTTCTCTCTTTGGCGAAACAGAAGGCATTGAAACGGGAGATGGAACATTTATATCACTAGAAACACCTACCGCCTCAACAAAACACCTATAGAGTATTGCATTGTGGATAAAAAGGAATTTACCAGTATCTAGCCTCTTCTTTTCTTTCCACTCGTTGAGTATTTCTTCTTTCTCAGGCCCATCGTAAATAAAAACGCCCTCAATTTTAAGGGAGCATACGTTAGGGGTGTAATTGCAACAGAAAACAAATTCGATAAAAATATTGTTATTGTTACTACTATAAGCATCAGTTAAGGTCAAGTTACTTGAAATACTAACAGATGGCGATCCTTCGTCGACTCTGATAAATCTTTTGGCTTCTATGCCAGTTAAAATTACGCCCCCCATAACACCAGCCAAATGTATGAAATATTGTATATAAGATTAACTTATAGGCTCAATCCCTAGATAATAAGGCAACTCTTGATTCCGGTGCAGAATCAACTACCCGATAGCCTGATTTTTCTCCCAGTTCTTTAGAGAATTCTAATATATCATCAAACATCGGCATGTTTTCTACTTCAAGTCTCTTTCTTGAATAACCAACAAACATGTAAGCTTTAGCCTCGATAAAATCAGGATTCGCCTTTTCTATAAGTTTTGAGTATTCATCAATATCTGCCATATTAAAATCCTTAACAAGGGTGAGTCTTAAGATTCTTCTTTTTGTTTTAATCTTTGTCAGAAGCTCTAAAGATTCGTTTAGTTTTTCCCAACCATTCTTAATCTGTGGATTACATACCCTTTCATAAGTTTCTTTTGTGGGTGCTGGCAATGTGATGTAAAGATTATCGGGATAAGTGACCATTGAAGCGAGAACTTCCGGAGTTGTTCCGTTTGTCACGAGAAATGTTGAGAAATTTCTTTTTTTAAATCCATCAATTAATCCAGATATATCTGGATAAAGAGTAGGTTCACCGGCAAGAGAAATTGCAACATTTGTTGGATCTTCTGCTTCTTTCAGTTTATTAATATCGACCTTTTCAAGAAATCCGTGATAACCTGAGAGGAGTTCTCTTTGCGCCTCTATGCATCCTTCAATTATAGTTTCTGGATCATCATATCTAGAAGGAGTGTCTTCGTTATATTCAACTGGACGCCAACAGAATAAACACTTGTGCGTACACCATGCAACAGAAGGAGTCATCTGAAGACATCTATGGCTTTCAATTCCATAGAATCTTTGTTTATAGCAAACTCTGCCTTCAGTCAAACTTTTTTTTGTCCAGTGGCATATTTTTACTGCACTATGTTCCCCAACAATCCTGTATTTCTGCCTCTTCAGTATACTCCAAACTTTCTCCATCGCCATGACCCCCAAGGTCTTGAACAAAAAGCTCTACACATTTTTTTAATCCTTCTTCCATGTTAGATTTACCGTTGGCACCGGCAGCACCTTTGTGGCCACCACCTTCACCGCCAATTACTGGAGCTACTTGAGACATTATCTTGGCAAGATTAATTCCTTTATCAATGACTGATTTTTTAGCCCGGCCACTTATCCTGACCTCACTTCCATTGTCTGCACCGACAAATGCAACATCTGCTCCAGTTGAAAGGATAGATTTTGCTGCAAGCGCCTCGCAGCTTGAAACATTAGAAGTTGCAACGATGAAATCAGAAACACTATAAAGTTTCATTCTTTGGTGGGCCTTTAGGATAGCTATCTTCTTCGATATGTCATCTTCAACTCTTAACAGTTCATCGACATCAGATATGTGATATCCCCTTTTGAAAATATGAATCAAAGTTTTCAAAGTATTTACATCAGAAAATCTCATGTGCCCTGTATCAGTGACAATACCGGTGAGTATGGCACGAATGATCTTATCGCAGTTTGTATTTTCTTTATCGAGTAATCCTTCGTCTTTCATTTTGAGCATAATATCAAATATAATTTCAGCTGTCGAAGTCCGTTCCTTGTTAATGAAATACGTGTATTTAGTTCCCTTGAATTTGTTTGTTTCAAATGTCTCATGGTGATCAATTGATATAACTACTTCAGCTTTCTCAATCATGCTCTCAAAAATCCCAAGCTGTACGGGAGTAGATGTGTCAAGGATTATCAGATTTTTATGATCGGTCGGAGCTGTGACGATAAAATCTCCAAGACTAGAAATCAAATTCTTTGACAAATTATTTAATGTCTCAGTCCCAATCATTACATTTTTGCCTTGGGATTTTAGCAATTCCTTTAAAGCAATTGCACTGCCTATGGCATCAGGGTCCGCGTTTTGATGAAGAAGTATTATATATTGGTCTTGTCGCAATAAAATTTCCATTAATCTAGTATACTCTACATTACTTAACATTTATTCATTCTCAACAAATTTATCAAAGCTTTAGCCTGATGTAGGTTGTCCACCTAAAGCCTTCTGAAGATTTTTCTGCATCTCTTCAAGCTTCTTTTTCACTCTATCTTCTTGTTTCTCGATAGTAGTAATCCGGATACCGATGGACTCCTTTTTTTTGTTAAGATCATCCAACATATCTGCTTTTTCAGATTTAACTAGAATGCTACCAATACTCTTGTAAACAACTGGATTTTCAGTTTTTGAAAGTTCGGCCAATGCTGCCTCTGTCTCGTTAATTTCCAATTTCAAGGATTGTAATTGGTTTACTATTATTTGATACTGACTCTGCAACTGTTGAAATTGCATTAGTTCCTGTTGTATATTTTCCGGAATATTCTGCAAAAATACCACCTCAATATTATCTATACTTGAATCTAAAAAACAACAATTATAAACCTTTGGGTAGCATAAGTTTAAATAATCTCAAGAGAAGTGAGGATTTATGAGGGCGCTATACATAGGCAGATTCCAGCCGTTTCATCTTGGACATCTTCATGTTGTGAAGTACATACTAGAGTCCTCTAAAGAAGTTATCATAGCTATAGGAAGTTCACAAGTTTCACACACAATACAAAATCCTTTTACTGCAGGTGAAAGATTTCTAATGATTAAAAAAACATTGGAAACTGAAGGTGTTGACCTTAGACGAGTTCATATTCTACCTGTACCAGACATATATAGAAATGCATTGTGGGTAAAGCATGTTGAAACAATCACACCTCCTTTTGATGTAGTCTATGCTAACGAACCTGTAACAGTCAGACTATTCAAAGAATCTTCCTATGATGTGAGAGGGCCTGAATTCTATAAAAGGACTGTTTACTCTGGAGAAGAGATAAGAAACAGGATCCTAAACAAAGGGGACTGGGAGAGCCTAGTGCCTAAGGCGACAGCTGAAGTGATAAAGGATATTGATGGCGTGGCAAGACTTTTTGAGATAATAAAATCTGACAAAAAGGAAACTTCATACCAAGAAATGTCAAACTCAGTCTAATCGATAAAGTTAAATACTGTTTTCTAATAAATCAAAAGGTTTAGATTATGGAACATAAAAATATATTCACAGCCAGAGAGATATCTGAAATGGCTATCACCATAGCACTGTCCACAGTTCTCAGTTTTATCAAAGTTTTTCAATTACCCCAAGGTGGATCGATTACAGCAGGAAGTATGATTCCAATAATTTTTTTAGCGCTAAGAAACAGACCAAAAGTTGCACTTACGGGGTCCATCCTTTATGGCGTTGTTCAGTTTATGATTGAGCCTTTCTTTGTTCATCCGGCACAATTCCTTTTGGATTACCCTCTTGCATTTGGAGTTCTCGGTATTGCCACATTCATAAAGAGATATCCATTCATTGGGGCAAGCGTTGGAGTTGCCTTGAGATTTGTTTGCCACTTCCTTTCAGGATTCATATTCTTTGGCATGTATGCACCTGAAGGTATCAATCCAGTTTATTACTCGGCAATCTATAACGGCTCTTATTTATTACCTGAACTTGTCGTAACAGCGATATTTATTTATATACTGTCGAAAAAGAAGTTAATAGATGCCTTCAAATAAGAAAACACTGGTAATACTAAGCGAGTCTGAGCCTTGCTGCCTAGAAGATAGTTTTGATTTTATATTGGCATCAGACGGTGGTTATAGAACTGCTAAAAAAATGGGTCTGGATATTGATGTTCTTATTGGTGACTTTGATTCAATAACATCTGAAGAGCTTAAAGAAGCAAAATCAAAAGGAATCAAAATCATTTCATTCCCCACTGAAAAGGACAAGACTGACGGAGAGCTTGCAGTTGACTATGCTATTTCCTTGGGGTCAAACGAACTTGTAATCCTTGGCAGTTTCAAGGAAGAGCTTGACCATGCATTAGGAAATCTATTTTTACTTTTTAAAATCGATAAAATCGGGATTAGGTCAAAGCTCCTTACTCAAAAATATGAGATTGAATTAATAAATTCAGAGAAAGAATACCTTGAGAAACAGGGCCATGAACTATCCCTCATACCAGTCTCTGAAATAGTTGAAAATCTAAATATCGAAGGAAGCAAGTATAATCTCACAAACGTTAAAGTTGAAATGGGCCAAACTCTAACATTGAGGAATGTAATATTAGATAAAAGTGCAAGAGTATTCTTTAAGAAGGGTAAAGTCTTATCTATCCTAAAAAGGTAATATATTATTAATGTGGTGATTCAATAACTGAACTTTCAGAAAAAGAAATTCAGAGATATAAAAGACAATTAATCATAAAGGATTTTGGGGAAAAATCTCAGAAGATTCTAAAAGAGTCAACAATAACAGTATTTGGTTGTGGGGGCCTAGGATGCCCCACTGCAACATACCTTGCTGCAAGTGGAGTTGGAAAGATAAATCTAATTGATTTTCAAAAACCTGAAATTTCTAATCTTAATAGACAGGTAATGCATTTTGAAGGAGATATCGGAAAAAAAGATAAATCGGTTTCGCTTAAGGATAAACTAGAACAACTTAACAGTTCAATAGAAATAAAATCGTTTTCTTTGGAGATTGGCGAGAAGAATATTTCAACGTTTAAACAAAGTGATGTGTTAGTGGACTGCCTAGATAATTTTCACACAAGATATCTCCTAAATGAATTTTCATTAAGAGAAAAAATTCCACTGGTTCATGCGGCCGTAGAAGCATATTATGGGCAGGTCACAACGATTATTCCTGAAAAAACACCATGCATAAAATGCCTGTTTCCAAATATGCCGGATAAAAAGGAGATATTCCCGATAATCGGGCCAACGTGTGGAGTAGTTGGATCTATTGAAGCTATGGAAGTGATTAAAGTACTTACTGGAGTTGGAGAAATTCTATCGGGAAAACTACTGATTGTGGACTTAAAATGTATGGAATTTGAAACTATTAATTTTAAGAGAAAAGAAGACTGTTCAGTTTGTTCGAAATATTTCTAATACAAAAGATTGGGTTATTATTATGTCAGTCTATATGATTGTTGAACCTAAAGAAATTATGGACAAAGAAAAATATAAAGAATATACCCAAAAAGTACCAAAAATTGTTGAAAAATTTGGCGGCAGATATCTAACACGTAATGGAGAAGTTTCTTTAATAGAGGGTGATTGGAAGCCAGAACGCCTAGTTATCATAGAATTTGAATCAAAAGATAAGTTTGAGGCTTGGTGGAACTCTACTGAATATCAAGAGATTGCAATTATACGCGAGAGGTCTGCTAAGGTTAATGCAATTATCATCGAATGAGCATAATTAATTTAAGTGTCTTCTAAGAATCCAACTTCAATATAGTACTCCGTACTGACACCTATCATATATGTCCCGCCTTCATCTACTGTTAATTCGTTTCCTTCCATCTCTTTAAAATTTTTCCAGGCGGTGCCAAAATACTCAACAGTCTCATCTTCACTTCGAACAAATTGATCTTCAAATTTGGTGTAGTACACTGTAGGTGGTGCAGAGCATAAAGAACTCCTGCATGTTACAACTGCCCTAATAACTTGATCACTCCTTATAGAATAAACATTTGCAATTATCCCAACTTCTGGCATTTTGTATCTTGCTTCTGGGATAAGTTTATAGAAAAACTTGGGTGCACATCCACATTCAATCGAGCATTTTTCCTTTACACTTTCAGAGGAGCATATTCCATTTACACACTTGTAAGTCCAAAGGTCTTCGCCTCTGCATTGATCATTACATTTTATCCTCTGGCAGAGATCAGTTATACAACCACATTTTTCAGAGCACGGCTCAATTCTTACAAAATCAACACATTCGCCATCCACACATTTTTGACTCCAACGGTCTTCACCTTTGCAGATGTCAGGGCATTGAACATTCTCACAAAGGTCAGTTTTTACAACAGGAGGGAGTTGTTCACTAGGTTTACTACATCCTGAAACTAAAATAAGTACGGCTATGAGTATAATCATCCCAACAAGCCTTGCTCTCCCCTTACTCATGAGAATCTAGACTTCATAATTCAATATAAACTTTAAGGTTAGAAAATAAACTCACCCTTATATATCTGAAATTAGAAATTTGTCCATGGAGAATTCCTCTAAGAGATTTTGGGAGATTGATGTCTTGAGAGGAATAGCCATAATTATGATGATTATATATCATTTAAGTTACGATCTTTATTTTCTAGGCGATTTTCCAATAAAAATATACTCTCTTTCTTGGACTCTCTTCCAAAGAACAACTGCTTCTTTATTCTTACTGCTCGTTGGCATATCTCTAACAATTAGTTATTCAAAGTTTAAATCAAAATATCAAAAAAAAGAGCTTTTCATTAGAAATCTAAAAAGAGGCATTAAAATACTAGCATGGGGTGCCACCATAACAATCTTTACTTTCATTTTTTTGAGTAACGGCGTTATCCTCTTTGGCATACTCCATTTAATTGGAGTTTCTATAATAATATCATTTCCCTTAATAGAATACAAATACAAAAATCTTGCATTGGGGCTAATAGTAATATTAATTGGGATATACCTAAGCAATTTCACATTTGATACAACTTATCTCTTGTGGTTAGGGTTTGAACCAAACTCTTTTTTCTCGTTTGATTACTTCCCGATACTGCCTTGGTATGGTGTTGTCCTGATTGGTATTTTTTTAGGTAATTTGGCCTACCCAGAAACAAAAAGGAGATTTAACATTCCTGATCTCTCAGGTAATATAGTTTCTAGAAGTTTATCTTTCTTAGGAAAACATTCCCTAAAGATTTATCTTATTCACCAGCCAATAATAATCCTGGTATTATACGCCCTAGGATTTGCCAATTTATCTATTGTTTAATTTAATCAAATATACCTTTTCTGGAGAGTATTTTTTTTATTACTTTAATATTGAAAGGTGCTCCATGCCCCGGGTATAATGTTTTGACATTATTCTCAACTAGTTTTATCCAGCTTTGATATATCTCTTTTAGGTTCTCCCCAAATATTGGTTCCCCTGCACCTACTCTGAGTGGGAGCCCATTCATTGCAAGGTCTCCTATGAATGCTTCGCCTGAGTCCAGTATGACAGATATTGAGCCATTTGAATGACCAGGAGTGTGGATAATCTTACCGTTGATCCCGTAATTTCTAAGATCAAAATCAGAATCAATAATAATATCTGGCTTTAGATGATTAAAGCTTGTATCAATAGATGCAACTTTACTTAATAGAATTTTACCCCAAATGTTTAGAGGTTTTGTGCTTTGAGAATCTGTTATTCCAGAATTCAAAAGAGGCAGATCATTCCTATGAAGAAGTATTTTGGCTCCTGTTATTTTTTTTATTTCTAGAGCATTCCCAATATGGTCATAGTGTGCATGCGTCAAAACAATAAGCCCGATACTTTTGGGAAGTATCTTATTATTTTCAAGAAAATTCAAAATAAGTTGAGTTTTACCTTTGTAACCGGTATCAATTAGAACATTACAAGAGTTAGAGGTCAAAATATAGCAATTTGTTACTCCAACTTTTATAATATTAAACTTATTTTCCACAATTTTCAATATATTGGAAAGTCTTATAAGTTTTATAGTCTATCCTGATTATAGGTGTTTATATGGAAGAAGAAATTAACTACGATGAAACAAGTGAAGACAGTCAAAAATTTCCTTTGCCAATGGGTACCATTGTCAGAATCATGAGGACACATCTCGATAGTGACAAGATGATTTCAAGGAAGGTCAAGGAAGAGATGAATCTATTTTTAGGTAAAATGCTTGAAGATGTCTCTACTAAATTAAATGAAAGCCCTTATGTAACAGTAGATGAAGTGATGTTCAGGGAAGCTGTAAGACCTTATGAAAACATGAAATCAGTTGAACTTGAAAAGAAGAGGATAATAAAAACTCTAGAGAAGATCAAAGCCGACTGTGATGTTTTGATAGAAGAAGTTAACAGGACTTTTAGATTGTAGATTTATTTATTTTTATTTAAATAAAATTATAAAAAATTAAATATTAAATTTTACTTAATATTTGCTCTAAGAGTTCTTTTGCTTTTTTAAGGTCGTTTACTGCTTTAATGACATTCCCTGTTTTTTTAGCGTTTTGGATATACTGTTCTGCTTCGTTCCACATTGATTTTACATTGTCAGGAACACTGCATCCTGCACTTGAAACTCCGCTCTGCTTGCAATCTGCTGGAAGCTTATTTAATATCTGTGTCTGTAAGCTATTAACTGTTTTTAATCTGTTGTTGTAAGCTGATTTTAATTCTGCGTGTATGGCTAATTTTGAGTTGTTTAGGACTGCTACGGTGACAGTTGCTGTTGGTAGAGTTGATGCATCGTTTGGCATTCCACCGTATTCTACAATGTATCCATCGATACTTTCTGAATCCTCAAGAAGATCATTCCAATATCCAGAGTAATAAAATTCTCCGTAACTCTCTCCCCCTCCGCTGCCGTTATTTGGTTCTCCGGGAGTCCAATTACAGTATATGTAACATTCTGGCCCAATATCTGGGTATCTTCCATAGAAAAATTTAGTACCTGCTTCTGGACCTGTGGCCCAATACCAATTATCGTCCGTATCACTAGTTACATTGGGATCGTCAGTAGCACCCATCCATGCTGAATCATCTGTAGATACTACTTTATTGTCTACAATGAACTTATTTTCTTCTTGAGAAGTTATGGTAACAAGATATCCTTTCAATCCATAGAAAGTTCTTGCTGATGCTGCTGCATTTGCCTCCCCCCAAGTAAGGGTACCAGAGACATATTCATAATAGTGCCCAGTGTCAGCGCAAAACAGTGCTGTTTCTTTGTCTGTTGTGGCGGAATATGTAAATGTATCAATTCCAAACCAATTTGGATCAGGCGTATACCTTATCTTGCCATTTTCAATAACGGCCGTACCATGTTTTGGTTCGCTAATAGGGCCTATTTGGGTCAATCCATTATCATTGGCTAAAACATTAATCAAAACAGTGCCATCTTTATCGCATATGGCAGAGTCGTTTACTGCCCCCCCGGAAGCCCAAACTGAAGAAACTAAAAAGTAGGGCATAATTAAAGAAAATATTACGAGTGAAGTTATTATTTTTCTTATTGCTAACATAGTATTACCTCCTTGCAATACATTGTATATCTATATATTAGACAATACTATATAAACTTTTTGGAAATATTAGTTATCAATAATGGTAATCAATAATTAAAATATAAATAAGAAGCTGCTAAAAAATAGATTATTCATCAATAGAAAATAATAAGAGACAATTCAAATAGTAAAATTAAAGAGTTATTTCCAAGAAGTCTTCTGCGACTATTGCATTTTCACAGTATTTTTTTGACTCTTCTTCAACTTCTTCTGTTTCGTATCGCTGACTTATATGGGTCAATACAAGTTTTTTTGCTAAAAGAAGCTGTGCAACTTCACATGCCTCCTTGACGGTAGAATGGTATGTTTCTTTCTTATCTTCTTGAGATATGAATGTCGAATCATGAATCAGGATATCACAGTGATATGCTTCCTCCGGAAATGTATCGATCTTCTCCGTGTCACCCGTATAAACTATCTTCTTTCCTTTTCTATTCTTACCTGTTACTTCATCAATCGATATTTCTCTACCATTAACTTGAATTTTTCCATTTTTCTCCAGCAAATTGAACATCTCACCCTTTATGCCAAGCTCATCACAAAGTTTTTTGTTGAATTTCCCTCTTGAATCATTTGCAGCAAAAACATATCCAATTGCAGGAACTCCGTGAGAGACCGGAAATGGCCTTATCCAATACCCGTCGAACTCTACCTTTTCATCAAATACTTCTATGACGTGGATATCAAAATCTGCAGAAAAATAAGGTATTGAGAATAATTGTTTCATATATACAATGGTGTCCTTAGGAACAAATATTTCAAGTAACTGCGTTCTGCCGTTTAGTTTCATGGATTGTATTAGGCCGACAAGCCCCATCACGTGGTCAGCATGAAGATGCGTTATGAAGATTTTTGATATTTTCATCGGTGAAACTTTTCTTATCATCTGCCTCTGTGTCCCCTCGCCACAATCAAAAAGCATGAATTCGCCGTTATTGTACTGTAAAGCTACAGAAGGGGGATTTCTATCCGAAGTAGGCTTGGATGCAGATGTTCCTAGGAATATAAGCTTCATCAGATTAAGAAAAGAATAGAAGTTTAAATTATTTATTATAGAATGTCTATCTTTAACTCTCCAGCCTCAGCCGAATTTGTTACCAGTAGGAGATACCACTCGCCAGATTCAGGAACTGTGTAAGTTTCACTGTATTCCACACCAACTGTAGAAGGCAGCTCTATTCCACCTATACTTAAATCATATACAAAGTAACTAGAATTCTTAAATCTGTTAAAGCTAATCTTATCCATGAAATAAATTGACACATCACCATTAGTTACCATGTATTCAAAATTTATATTTTGGCCCTGGGATAAATTAAACGATATATAGTCATGTTTCTTGTAAGAGTAAACATTCAAAGTGATATTTCTTTTGTATTCAGATACTTCCGAGGTAGATGGCAAGACTAGCTGTTTTGACATTAGAGCTTTACTTAAAGTATAATCATTTGTATCTAAACCCAGAATATTATTACATTCTTTAATTCTCTCATTTGAAGTATAGGCCAAATAATTATTGCCTGCTTTAATGGCTTCATTGTGTGAATATATAAAAAAATCTTTTGCTTTTAGAAAATTTTCAGCCCTCATAAAAGTTGCGCCTGTGCTGTAAAGATCCTGTGCAACTTGATTCTTCTGTTGATTATTAAGAGAAAATACAGCAATGAGATTAGAGAATACTAAAATAAAAGTCAATAAACAGATACCATATATTTTTTTCATGGAAATACCTAATTACTTGGTGTTATTTAAACTTATCTTTTAGCCCTTTCAATAATTAGCATGCAATCATTCTAGGCAATCTTATCTTGTTATAACTTATTGTCAAGTTTTTGTAAGTCAATGCCAAGTGATTCAAGGTAATCTTGAACTATGCTATCTAGAAAGTAAATCTTTTAAGATTAAAGGTTTTTTTTAGGTTATGATTTCATTTACCGTTAAGGGTCATCCCAAAATTACTGCTGAGCACAGAAGCACTTTAGAATTTACAAAAGATGAACATATCAAAGGCAACGGTGATTGTATATTAGGTATTTCATCAAATCATGATATTGATGACCTTAACAAACTAAATGGAAGATTAATTTTTGTAATGAAGGTAGATGGCATCGAAGAGACTTTTGAAGCCACTATACCAAAAAATCATAAAATAACTGATCAAAGGGAGCTTGTCATAAGAACATCTTCGTTTATCTCAGGCAGGACCTATGCCATAGCATCAAGCAAAGCCTCACTTGACATTGACAGGGGCTTAATTGAAGCTCTAAAAAAAGGCAAAGAAATGAAAGTAATTATCTATGAGAAATCAAAATCGATGCAATAGATATCTGTGTTGGGCGAATAGCTCTTTACAGTCCTTTCAGATAGAAACTCAATCTTCTTATCATATTTTTCTGATTCTTCAGTTATCCTTTTCTTGACGAGATTAATATTTTCAGAAACTGCGTAGAAGTGAACTATTGCACTTTTATATGTTGAAAAGACATCTGGGAGGAATTCAAATGAAGAGTGAGGCAAATTCATGATTATCCTATCGGGATTTTCAATGTTTTTTATCTCAATTCTTGAATCGCCGTGTATCGGAACAATATTGTAAGTCTTGTTCAGAGCAATATTCTTCTTAAGGTAGTATATGGCCACTTCATTTATATCAATCGAATATATTTTTTTAGGCTCTGACTTTTTTGAGATCATAAGCGAGAATGGTCCAACACCACAGAACATGTCTAGGATTACCTCATCTTTCTCAACAAGTGATGTTATCCTCTTCCTCTCCTCAGATAATCTCGGTGAAAAATATACCTTAGAAACATCGAGTAAAATTCTTACCCCAAATTCTCGATAGACAGTTTCTGTGATATGGTCGCCAGCGATAAGCTCTAGTTTAGGAACCCTGTACTCTCCCTCAATGCTATCCTTTCTAAAAACTGCTTTGATGAATGGATTTAACTCTAAAAGCGCTTCGCCTATCATATTTTGATAAGGAATTAGCTCATCGCTCAACTGTATCAATGCTATATTCCCTATTGCGTCAAAAGCCCGGAGTTTTAAAAGGTAAGATTCAGGGATTTTTTTTGATAGTATTTCTCTCAAAGAGCTTTTTCTCTTCTCAAGTGGTATGAAATCATAATCTACAATATCATAATCCTTAACCTTCTCTTTGAGTGGCATTATTACAAAGTCGCCATCGTAGGCAATTTTAAAATTAATATCAAGGACTCCCATATCTAAAAGAGAAATTCTGTGCTTTTCTGCTTCTGACCTAGAGACTCTTGCACCTATCATGGCATCTAACGATTAGAATATTTCTGTCCCTTTATGCTTTCCCTCTATGATGGCCTTTATGTTCTTGAGCTCTTCCTTCCCGCAGACTATGGTCTTTATCTTTGACCGCTTCAAAATTTTTGCTGCCAATGGATCAATAACTGCATTGACTCCTGCTTCTGCCTTTGTTCCTTCAACTATCTCAAGAAGAGCTTCATGGCTTATTTTTCCAAGCTTCTTTGCATCAGAGAATTTTCGGGGATCTTTATCATATACGCCATCTACATTTGTGAATCTCAAGAATAAATCTGCATCTACAAATTCAGCAAGCATTGAAGAAACTGCATCAGTTGTATGCCCTGGATGTGTTCCACCCAGCACAGGAATCTTACCTAAATACAATGTTGACAACGCATGCTTAAAATCATTTGAAACTTCTACTGGAGCCATTTTTCCTAAAGCGCCCATAAAAAGAGAAGCATTCAGTTTAGCGACTTCCATCCCGACAAAATCAAGGAACGTGTCATCTTTTCCGATATCTTTTAGGGCTCGGATATATTCTCTTGCGATTGTTCCTCCCCCAACAACAATTAAGAATTCATGATTATTAGAAAGTGAAATAATTTGTTTGCAAACATTCTTTACCAGTTCAACATCAATTTTATCTGGAAAAACAAGAGATCCACCAATCTTTAAAACAATCCTCATAAACTAAACCTCAATTGTAATTCTAATAAGTTCACCGTCTTTTTTCTTTAAGAAGTTTTTTAGATTTTTAGGGGCTATGATTTCAACGACATTTTGAGGGTGGTGAGTCCTTAAAGGTATTATAACTGCACCTTCTACCCTACCATCGATTAGTGCTTTGTAACATCTGACATTTCCAAAAGACCTTCCTTCATCGGTGCCTGATTTCAATATAACTGAAGGGTATCTATCAAGAAATTTTCTAAGCAAGATGTCTGTTTCATCAGTAAGTTTAATATTTAGTGTTCCCGGATAAGGGCTAAAACCAAGACCATCCTCAAACTGTTTTTTGTAAAAAGGCCTTGAAACATAATATTTCCCTTCGCCTATCCCGGATACTATTGTTCCATCTATAGTAAGTTCATCATTCTTTTTGTTGAATAGTTCGCACATGTCAACGAAGAAAGTCTTCAGGTAATTTTTTCCGTGTTCAGTAAGCGTAATTGTCTGTCCTCCCTTCACAAATATTCTTTCTATGGCACCAAAAGATTCCAGTTCTTTTAGCCACCTCGAAGCAGTCTGTTGAGACACTCCAAGCTCTTTTCCAAGATCCTTTGAAGAAATATAAACAGACCCTTTGACCTTACCCTTCTTAGCTAATGTTAAAAGAGGTAAGAGGTAGCTGTCTTTCATATATTAAAGATAATTTTAATAAATTTAAAAGGTTATTGGGATTCTATGCAAGGTCTACAAGCGAATGGATTAATTCATTTACGCCATTTCCCATCTTTGCAGATCCAGCTATGACCGGGAATCCATTGAATTTTCTTCTTATCGCTTCCGTATCTGCAATGTCGCTCTTGTTCAAGAATATCAAGCAGGGGATCCCTTTCTGTTTTAATTCCTGCAAAAGGTGTATGTCAAATTCTGAAATATTCATTGTCGAATCCAAAACCATTATCCCTATATTTGCACCCTTTGATAAGATGTCCCGCATGAAGTCAAATCTTTCCTGCCCTGGTGTTCCGTAAAAATGAATTTTTCTTCCGCCAACTATCGCCCGCCCATAGTCCATAGAAACTGTAGTGTTGTTCTTATCTATGTTTATTGCGTCATGTTCTATAGCTTTGATTAGGGTGCTCTTCCCAGCGTTTTCCTTTCCAAAGACAACAACCTTAACATCTTCCATACTAATCTCCTCAAAGTACTAATTACTATTGCTAATCAATATAGTTATCTAATAATATATAAATCTATTGGTATTGTTGAATATAAATACGAATTAATCAGATAATTATTTAATTTAGTAAATCCACAATTACTATTATGGAACTCTCCGAAAAGGTAATTTTGCTGACAGGTGCAAGTGGGGGAATTGGCAAACCTCTCTTTGAGCACTTGAATAGGAATGTTAAGGTGCTAATAGGAAGCGGCAGGAAGAATCTCCATGATTTTACAAGAATTAAGGAAGATGAAAAGTTTAACTATATGCCCATGGACCTAAACTCAGAGGACAATCTCAAATTCCTTTTCAGCTACATCATTGAGGAATACGGAAGACTTGATGTGGTGATCAATACCATAGGGGGTAGTCTTTATTCCCATACAATTGAGGATTTTCCGATTGAAGAATATGATAAAGTGATTGATACAAATCTTAAAACTGCTTTCATGTTGACAAAAGAATCAATCAAATACATGAAAAGAAATGGCGATCAAGGTGGCAATATATTACATTTTGTTTCTTCATCTTCAAAAGATGTATCACATAATAAAGCCCCATATGGAATTGCAAAGGCGGGACTTGAAGCCCTAATAAAATATTCTGCATATGAAGCTGCAAAATACAATATCAAGGTTAATGGGATATCGCCCACGTATGTTTTTACTGAAAGGCACGAAAAAGAAATAGAACTACAATCAAGAAGAACAAATAGAAGTGTGGCAGAAATAGAAGAAAAAATTATGGAAGGCCAGCTCCTAAAAAGAAAGCTTTACCCCAAAGATATTTTTCCGCTAGTGGATTTATTGATCCAAACTGAAGTCATTACTGGAAAGATCTATGACTGCACTCTTGGAAAGACTTAGAAATCATAAAAACATATAAAAATAAAATTAAAAAATTATTTTACTTCGTCTAGTGAAATCCCTAATGCGTCCGCAACTCCCTTGCCATATGCAGGATCGGCTTTAAGGCAGTTTCCAATGTGTCTGATTTTAATATGTTTTGGGGCATCGCCCATAGCACGAGCAGTATTTTCAAATAATACTTTTTGCTGCTCAGGAGTCATCAACCTGAAAAGTTTACCGGGCTGAGTGTAGTAATCATCGTCATCTTCTCGGAAGTTCCAATTGTCTGCTGGGCCTGTTATAGAAAGTGGCGGTTCTTTAAAACCTGGTTGTTCTTGCCACTCTCCATAGCTGTTAGGTTCATATGCTATAGTGCTGCCTGCATTATTGTTTACCCTCATTTGCCCATCCCGATGGTAACTGTTTACGGGGCATCTTGGTGCATTTACAGGTATCTGGTGATGATTGACACCTAATCTGTAACGTTGTGCATCACCATAAGAGAACAGTCTTCCCTGAAGCATTTTATCTGGTGAAAAGCCTATCCCAGGAACAACATTGGCAGGATTAAAAGCTGCTTGTTCAACTTCTGCAAAATAATTGTCTGGGTTACGATTTAGTTCAAAATACCCAACTTCTATCAATGGGAAATCTTTCTTATACCAGACCTTTGTCAAATCGAAAGGATTGTAAGGCATGTTATTTGCTTGCTCTTCAGTCATAACTTGTATAAACATCTTCCATTTAGGAAAATCTCCACGGTCAATACTCTCAAGAAGGTCACGCTGATTGCTTTCTCGATCCTTCGCTATTACGGCTTCTGCTTCTGCATCTGTCAGAGTTTTGATACCTTGCTGACAGACAAGATGGAATTTAACCCATACACGTTCATTTTTAGCATTAATCATGCTAAAAGTGTGGCTACCAAAACCATGCATGTGCCTGAATGATAATGGGATACCCCTGTCACTCATAGTTATAGTTACTTGATGTAGTGCTTCAGGAAGTGATGTCCAAAAGTCCCAGTTATTTTTTGCACTCCTCATGTTTGTACGAGGGTCACGTTTAACTGCGTGGTTTAAATCGGGGAATTTTAGTGGGTCACGAAGGAAAAAAACCGGAGTATTATTTCCAACAAGATCCCAGTTGCCTTCTTCCGTATAAAACTTCATAGCGAATCCACGGATATCCCGCTCTGCATCTGCAGCCCCTCGCTCACCTGCAACTGTTGAAAAGCGTACAAACATCTCAGTTTTCTTTCCAATTTCAGAGAAAATCTTTGCCTTGGTATATCTTGTAATGTCATGTGTTACTGTAAATGTTCCATAGGCGCCAGAACCTTTTGCATGCATTCTTCTCTCAGGTATTACTTCTCTGTCAAAATGGGCTAACTTTTCAAGATACCATACATCCTGTAGCAACACAGGGCCTCTAGGACCCGCAGTCATAGAGTTTTGGTTGTCAACTACTGGAGCACCGGCAACTGTAGTTAACTTTTTCTTATTTTTCTCTTCCATTTTAATCTCCTTCTTCTAAAATAATAAGTTCATCTTCAAATATTTATCGGGCATACTTTAAAGTCAAATTAAGAAATAGTAAATAATTATTAATTCTATTTAATAAAATCTATTTTATCTTCTTTGCCGTCCATGAAGATATTTGTCTCGTATGGTTTTGTTTGTGCTATAATGTTGCCGTTTTTTATAACTAAATATCTCCTAGCAACTAGTCTTATCGCATCAATTGCTGTTGGGGCATCAAATACAACTAGGTCTGCATAGTTTCCTACTTTAATCCCATAATCTTTTGTTCCAAATGCTTTGGCTGGATTTGTTGTAATCATTTCAATTAACCGCATCATTTCGTTATAGCCTGACATCTGTCCGTAGTGGACAAATACAAATGCCGCCTGCAAAGGGTCCCCAATCCCAAGCGGATACCATGGATCCATTATCGAGTCATCAGCTATAGAGACATTTATCCCCATGGCGTCCATTTCCTTTACCCTTGTGTGGCCTCTTCTTTTAGGGTACGTATCAAATCTTGCCTGGAGAACTGAATTATCAAGGGGATTTGTCACCATGTTAAGCTCTGCTTTCTTAATCCATCCAAGAAGTTTGAAGGCGTATGCATTATTATAGGAATGCATTGCAGTTGTATGGCTTGCCGTTACTTTTCCTTGATAATTATTTTTTATTGTTTCAGCAGCTAGGACTTCAACAAATCGTGAGTGTTCGTCATCAGTTTCATCTATATGGAGGTCCACCATTTTGCCTAGCTCTTTTCCTAAAGAAACAGCAAATATTGTGTCCTTTACGCCATCCTCTCTTGTCCACTCATAATGCGGAATTCCTCCAACTACATCTGCACCTTTCTCCATTGCCTTTCTCATCAATTCTTCTCCGTCAGGATACGAGAAGATTCCTTCCTGCGGAAATGCAACTATCTGGAGATCGAGATAGTTTTTGAATTCCTCCTTGATTTCAGATAATGCACTTAAGGCATTTAGGGATGGGTCACAAATATCAACATGTGTCCTAACTCTAGTGACTCCGTTTGCAATTTCCCACTTCAACGCTTTTCTAACTCTATTCTTGACATCTTCTTTTGTAAGAGACTTTTTTCTCTCTGCCCATATGTCAATCCCTTCTAAGAGGGTGCCACCAAGATTGTATCTAGGCTCACCCACAGTAAGAGCTGCATCCATATGTACATGTATCTCAACTAACGGCGGAGAAACAAATCTTCCTTTAAGATCAATTTCTTCATCACCTTTTTGAGAGATATTCTTTTTTATCTCGGAAAACTTGCCATTCTGAATTCCTATATCAACTAAATTACTGTCATCATTTAATCTAGCATTTCTTAAAATTAGTTCCATATTCGCACCTTTCTACAGAGTATATTCTTTTTATTAAATTTAAACTTTGGTATAGGGATAATCCCTTAGAATGAAGATTAATAAAATATAACAAATAACTTTTTATTTCTAAATATCCAAGTATAATGCATGGATGATGAAGATAAAATTATCATTGCTGGACTTGGAACTTTTGGTGCTTTAGCGTATATTGCTATAAAAGAACTTGAGGAAAGAGAAGCTTTGGAATCTGCTGATGACAAGGCAAAAATGCAAATCAAAGAAAAAGAACTGGAACTAAATGAAGGATTCAGAAAAAAGAGAGAGATAACAAAAGAAACGCCCATATACAAGGATATTATTAAGTTTATGAAAGAAAGAAGAAAATAATTACAGCATAGCAACTCTTTTAAGAAACATATATTATAAACCTCCAATGGACAAAAAGAGAATTGGAGTTTTGGCGATTGTCGGTGCAAGTGTGATGTGGGCTATTGAGCCCATATTTGCAAAACTTGCTTATGCCAATTCTAGTGTTGTTCAGACTTCAGCTTTCAGGGCCATTTTTGTCACTGTTGTGGCCTTAATTTATGCACTTTCAACAAATGGAAAAAATATTAAGATTTCTAAAAAAGAATTTTCTGTGATATTCTATATCGCTGTTGTTGGGACTCTCGTTGCAGATTTATTATTTTACTTTGCACTCACAAAGATATCTGTCCTTAATGCAGTTTTGATAGGACATCTCCAGCCTATCTTTATTATATTAATAGGCTATTTTATCTTAAAGGATGAAAAGCACTCAAAATATGATTATGCGGGAATATTCATAATGATATTTGGGGCGCTACTTGTCACTACCCAAACAATACAAAATCTCCTTATTTTAAGAATAGGGACTGTTGGAGACCTGTTAGTTGTGGGTGCAACTGTGTCGTGGGCCACTACAGGTATTGTTGCAAGAAAGTATCTAAAGAATATGAACTGTGGAATAATTACATTTTACAGATTTCTAATTGCAGCCATATTCTTCTCAATCTATCTGCTATTCAGATCAGAGTTCCACTTTGGAAGCGTAAATCAGATTGTAATTGGAATTATAGTTGGGGTCGGTTACATATTATACTATGAAGGCCTTAAAAGAGTCAAAGCGGCACAAGCCGGTGCGCTAGAATTATCAACACCCTTCTTTGCTGCAATCCTAGGATTTCTTGTTCTTGGGGAGTTAGTAACACCCATGCAGATAGCAGGGATTCTTATTCTATGCATTGGCGTTTATCTACTTTCAAAAAAGGAATAAAAAAATAATTTATCTTCTCTGCGTGTATTCCCAGCATATCTCCCATACAGGTATCGTGGCGCATGTCGGATCATTTATCTTGTAGTAGACCGGAGTCCTTGGATGATCTATTCCAATGTCAAATCTCTTGTCTTTTTCCACTTTTGTGTCGACAAAAGATATTCTTGCCACCCCATTTGAATTATACCCATAAAGTGGAACATTTCTGGAATACGCCCTCTGGAGACTTACTTTGGTCTTTTGGGAGATTACGCCGTTGTCAGGTCTTCCCTCAACAACTGTAATGTACCCAAATCCTGGATCCTTCTTGCGATTAATTATTATGTTTGGCTCTTTTAGTTCATTGAAGATTTTCTCACTGAGGTAAACTGCTTCATACCTATTGAAGTAATTTCTTTCTTCCAATACTATCTGGCCTGTGATAGGGATCGGCATCACATCGTATTCCTGATTAGAAAGTAATTTCCTTAAATTGTCAGTTGGCTCATCTAACACAAGGACCTTTGCAGAAACTATTGAGATACTACTTAAGATAATTAAAATACAAAAAAGAGAAACTGTAATTTTTGCGTTCATATTAATCCCTCAAATATTTTTATTGCTTCAAATATTTAAAGATAATTGATTTCTACCTAAGAAATAAATAGGTTTTTATAGGGAAATTCCTTAATAATCATGAATAAATATAGAATTCATATCTATAACTTTGTAAAAGTCCATATTATATTCAATTTATTGATGTATGGGGGATGTTTTTATGAATAATGAGGCTAGAGCCAGAGAAGACATTGACAAGATGCTTTGTGATTGTGGTTGGGTTGTTCAGGATTATAAAATGATGGACCTCAGTGCTTCAAGGGGTGTTGCTGTAAGGGAGTTCCCACTCCTTACTGGAATTGCCGATTACCTTCTTTTTATTGATAGAGAAGCTTGTGGTGTCCTTGAAGCTAAAAGAGTTGGAATACCTTTAGGTGGTGTTGCCGATCAGTCAATAAAATATCTAGGTGGAATCCCCAATACCATATCTTCTGTAGGAACTCCTTTACCTTTTGCATATGTCAGCACTGGAAAGGAAACTTCTTTTGTGGATAGGAGAGATCCTATGCCACGCTCAAGAAGAATCTTCTCTTTTCACAAACCAGAAACTTTGAAGGAATTTCTATCTGATGAAAAAACATTGAGGGGTAAGTTACGTGAAATGCCTCCTTTGATAACTTTTGGCCTGAGGAATTGCCAGATTGAAGCTGTTACAAATCTTGAAAAATCTTTTAATGATGCTAAACCTAGGGCATTGATTCAGATGGCAACAGGTTCTGGAAAAACTTTTACTGCAATTAGTTTTGTCTATAGATTGATAAAACATTCAAATGCAAAAAGAATACTATTCTTAGTAGACAGAAAGAATCTGGGCAAACAAGCCATGACAGAGTTTAGTCAGTATAAAACTCCAGATGATGGGAGAAAGTTTACTGAACTTTACAATGTACAGCATCTTTCATCTAATGCAATAGACCCGGTAAGCAGAGTTTGCATCTCAACAATTCAAAGAGTCTACTCAATGCTTAGCGGAGAACCTGAAATGGAAAGTGAAGCAGAAGAGCACTCCCTATTTGAAGATTTTGATATTGCTCCTGTTGAGGTAAAATACAATTCCACAATCCCAATCGAAACTTTTGATTTTATTATAACTGATGAGTGCCACAGGTCAATTTACAATTTGTGGAGACAAGTTTTGGAATACTTTGATGCTTTTATTATTGGATTGACAGCTACACCTTCAAAACAGACTCTTGGATTTTTTAATCAGAATCTTGTCATGGAATATAATCATGAGAGAGCTGTTGCCGATGGTGTAAATGTGGGATATGAAGTTTACAGAATTAATACTAAAATCACTGAAGATGGCGGCGTCATTGAACCTGGATTTTACGTTGATAAAAGAGATAGACTTACAAGACAGATTAGATGGGAATTTCTCGATGAAGATCTCAAATATGAGGGAAAAGATTTAGACAAATCCGTTGTTGCGCCTGATCAAATAAGAACTGTAATGAAAACATTCAAGGAAAAACTTTTCACAGATATTTTTCCAGGAAGAAAAATTGTTCCAAAAACACTTGTATTTGCTAAAGATGATTCCCATGCAGAAGATATTGTAAATATTATTAAAGAAGAGTTTGGCCAAGGAGACGATTTCTGTAAGAAGATAACATACAAAGTCACTGGAGAAAAATGTGAGGACTTAATTGCAAGTTTTAGGAACTCTTACAATCCAAGGATAGCTGTTACTGTCGATATGATATCAACTGGTACAGACATAAAACCTTTGGAATGTCTAATCTTTATGAGGGATGTTAGATCAAGAGTTTACTTCGAGCAGATGAAAGGAAGAGGAACAAGAGTAATTACATCGACTGATCTAATGAGTGTGACGCCAGACGCCCAGAACAAAACTCATTTTATAATTATAGATGCTGTAGGAGTATGTGAAACAGATAAAACAGATTCAATGCCGCTTGAGAGAATGAGAAATGTATCTTTAGAAAAACTGCTAAAAGACATATCTGAACGAAAAAAGAATAGAGATGAGATAACATCTCTTGCAAATAGACTTGTCAGAATTGATAAGCAGATGGATGAGAAAGAAAAACAAGAGATTAGGAGAATATCTGGAAAGAATATGAATGAGATTGTAAATGAACTTCTTGATGCTGTCGATCCGGACAAGACTATTGAAACGGCATGTAAGATGTTTAATACTAGTGAGCCTACAAAAGAGCAATTGAACAAAGCTACAGACGAACTTTTGAACAAGGCCAGTAAGCCGTTTCAAGATCCAAAACTAATATCGAAGCTTATTGAGATAAAAAAGAAGAATGAGCAGATAATTGATAATATAAGCAAGGATGAGGTTCTATTTGCAGGATTTGATGATCTTGTAGCAGAAAAAGCAAGAATAATTGTTAATAACTTCAAGAACTTCATCGAAGAAAATAAGGATGAATTGACAGCACTTCAGATTATTTATAGTAATCCTTACCCAACAAGGTTTCTAACTTATGACGCTATTAAGGAGCTTGCTGAAGCGATAGAAAAACCCCCATATTATCTTACAACAGATAAGTTGTGGGCGGCTTATGGGAAGCTAGAGAAATCAAAAGTTAGGGGTGCTGGGCCCCATAAGTTACTTACAGATATTGTATCTCTTTTAAAATTTGAACTTGGAGAAGTTAAAATCCTTGAACCTTTCTCATATACAGTGGATAAGAGGTTTGAAGAATGGGTGTCAAGCAAGAAAAAGCAAGGAGTGACTTTTACTAGTGAGCAGCTAGAATGGCTAAAGATGATAAAAGATCACATTGCAACTTCAATGAGCATAACTAAAGATGATCTTGAGCAGACTCCGTTTCATAATAAGGGTGGACTTGTTAAAGCAGACAAAGTCTTTGAGGGAAAAATAGATAAGGTCATGGAAGAGCTACAGGAAGCGCTGGTGAGCAAGTGAATGGCGAGCTACCCAAAGGTTGGGTTTGGACGAGTTTAGACAATTGTGTCAATATTTTGGATAATAAAAGAATCCCAATTAATTCTGAAGAACGAGAGAAAAGAATTAATGGAAAAGATAAAGCTATACTTTGCCCATATTATGGTGCAACTGGACAAGTAGGGTGGATTGATGACTATATTTTCGATGAAGAGCTTATTTTACTAGGAGAAGACGGTGCACCTTTTTTAGATTTTGCCAAAGATAAAGCCTACCTCATAAATGGAAAATCGTGGGTTAATAATCATGCTCATGTTATAAAATCTATAAGAAATATTTGTACAAATTCTTTTATTTGTCATTATCTTAATACTTTTGATTATCGTAACTATATCACTGGAACAACTAGATATAAATTAAATCAATCGCTTATGAAAAAAATTCCGATTCCACTTCCTCCATTATCTGAACAACAAAGAATAGTAAATAAAATAGAAGAGCTTTTCACAAATCTTGACAAAGGTGTTGAATCCCTAAATGAAGTCAAATCAAAACTTAAGATATACCGCCAAGCAATTTTGAAGTATGCAATGGAAGGAAAACTCTCTGAAAAATGGAGAGAAGAAAATAAGGATAAAATTGAACCTGCTTCAAATTCTTTGGAAAATATCAATATCAAAAGAGAATTACCGTATGGTTGGACCTCCACATACTTGAAAAATATAATTTTAGAAATTAAAAAAATCAATCCGAAAGAGAATCCCGATAGTGTTTTTATTTATGTAGACATAGCATCTATTGATAATAATAAACAAAAAATAATAAGTCCAAAAACTTATTTTGGAAAAGAAGCACCTTCGAGGGCAAGACAATTAGTAAAAGAAGGTGACATAATATTTTCAACTGTAAGAACTTATCTAAGAAACATAGCGATAGTAACTAGTGAATTTAACAATCAAGTTGTGTCTACAGGATTTTGTGTATTGAGAACAGCGAATAGCAATTATAAGTGGCTATTCTATCTTGTCCAAACTGATTTCTTTTTAAATCCTTTAACTGAAATCCAAAGAGGTACTAATTATCCAGCAGTAAGAAATTCTGACATTTTATCGCAGATTATTCCATTTCCCCCACTCGAAGAACAAAACATAATAGTAGAGCGAATAGAAAAACTATTTTCCCTTGCTGACTACATTGAAGAAACAGTTGATTCTAAACTAGAACAATCCAAAAACCTCCGCCAGAGTATCCTAAAAAAAGCCTTTGAAGGAAAACTTGTCCCACAAGATCCAAATGATGAGCCTGCAGAAATCCTCTTAGAGAAAATAAAGAAGCAAAGATTAAATAAAGAAAAAATAGTTCAGGAGAAGTTGGTATAATGTCTAACGAATCAATGGCTGTTCAAAAGCTCTGGAACTACTGTAATGTCCTAAGGGATGATGGTGTTAGCTACGGAGACTATGTAGAACAACTCACATACTTATTATTTCTTAAAATGGACGATGAGCAAACTAAACCTCCATTTAACAGAGTATCAAAAATCCCAAAGAACCTCAACTGGGAAAGCCTTCTAAAAAAGGATGGTGATGAGCTTGAAGTTCATTATAGACATATCCTAGAATCCCTAGGGAAAGAAAAGGGGATGATAGGCGTCATCTTCAGAAAAGCACAAAACAAGATCCAAGACCCTGCAAAATTGAAAAGACTTGTCATGCTGATAGAAGGAGAAGAAACCTGGATGGGCATGGGCATCGATGTCAAGGGTGCAATCTATGAAGGGTTATTACAGAAGAATGCTGAAGATACCAAAAGTGGTGCCGGCCAGTATTTCACCCCAAGAGCCTTAATCAAATCCATGGTCGAAGTGATAAGGCCAAAGCCGAGAGAAACTATCTGTGACCCAGCATGCGGTACTGGCGGATTCCTTCTAGCCTCTCACGATCTAATCTCAAAATGCCCTTTAGACATCGAACAGAAAAAGTTCTTGAAAGAAGGGACGTTTCACGGCTGGGACATAGTAGATAGTGTCGTAAGACTCTGCACAATGAATCTCTACCTTCATGGGATTGGAGGAGAAGATAGTCCAATTATAACTGACGATGCCTTAGCATCAGACCCAGGAGACAGATTCGACATCGTTCTGACAAATACACCTTTTGGAAAGAAGAGCAGTATAACAATAGTTAATGGTGAAGGAAAGATTGAAAAAGAATCCCTAACATACCAAAGAAATGACTTCTGGGCAACTACCTCTAACAAGCAGTTGAACTTCTTGCAGCATGTTAAAACCCTATTAAAAATAAATGGCAGGGCCGCAATAGTCGTTCCAGATAACGTGCTATTTGAAGGCGGGGCTGGAGAGACAGTCAGAAAGAGATTGTTGCAACAGTGCGATGTCCACACACTTTTGAGACTTCCAACTGGGATCTTCTATGCACAAGGTGTAAAGGCAAACGTATTATTCTTTGACAAAAGGCCGGCAAGCGAAAAACCTTGGACAGAAAAACTATGGATATATGACCTAAGGACTAACATTCACTTCACCCTGAAAACAAACACTTTGGGATATGAAGACCTAGAAGACTTCATAAAATGCTATAATCCAGAAAATAGGCACGAGAGAACAGAAACTGAAAGATTCAAAGCATTCACATATGATGAGATCATGAAAAGAGATAAAACAAATCTAGACATCTTCTGGCTAAAAGACAATAGCCTAGGTGACTCAGAAAATCTTCCAGACCCAAAGCTCCTAGCTTTAGAAATTGCAGAAGATTTAGAGTCAGCACTTGACGAGTTTAAAAGAATATATGAAGAATTAGAAGAATAATAAATTAAAGAAGCTTATTCTCCTTCAATATCCTGATAACTTCATCATATACTTCGTTTAATTCTAATTCAGTTCTTGCCCCTGTAATGATGTATTTACCGTTTTTGTAGATTGTAACGTGCTTTCTTTCGCCGTGAATTAGGACCTTCACAAGAAGGGCCGGATAGGTCTCAGGGTTATATTCGGCATGAACAAAGTCAATAATCCCGTAAGCCTTTACTATATCTACATCATTTGGAAATCTTCCAGTTGCAACAATATTTGTTATTATAGGTCTTGTCCCAAAGGGTACATCTTTCTTCATCAAAATCATCCTTCATTAGCTATATTATTAGTATTGTTGGCACTAGTATATAAGCTTTTATTTTTATCCTTTTTAGAATATAATCTTTTATCTATTTTTTTGATAAAATCAAATGGATAACAGTAATAAATATATATTTAGACGCACATTTAGCAATTGGATAAAAAAGTAATTTAGGTACATAGGTGCAACTCTTGAAAAAGACCCCAGAAATTAAATCAAACGAATCCGGATATGATATATCTATTAAAGGGATAATTGAAAGTGCGCCAAATACTGTGCCAATAGGTATTGCGATTGCTATTAATAGAACATTCTTCTTTGTTAATGATTTCTATTGTGATATACTAGAATATTCAAGAGAAGAGTTAATAGGAAAAAGCACAAGGATTATTTATCCAACAGATGAGAATTATGAATTTGTCGGTAAAGAAATTCAAATTCAATTAAAAAAATATGGTCATGGTACTCTCGAGACTAGAGCAATAACAAAATCAGGTAAGGTAAAAGACCTAATTGCATCTTATTCTATGATGGATAAAAAAGACCCTGAAAAGGGAATAGTGTTTGCAATAATAGATATAACTGAAAATAAAAAAATTGAAAACGCGTTAAAACAAAGTGAACTCCGATACAGAGAACTTTACAATAACATGAGCACCTGTGTGGCTATTTATCAGGCTAATGACCAAGGAAACGATTTTGTTATCCGAGGCATTAACACGGCGGGAGAAAAAAAAAGCAAAGTCAAACTAGAGGAAATCAAAGGCAAAAACGTTTCAGAAGTATTTCCAAGCGTGAAAGAAATCGGATTATTTGACGTCTTCAAAAGAGTTTATGCTACCGGCAAACCTGAATATCTGCCAACAAGGTTCTACAAAGATTCTAGAATATCTGAATGGGTTGAGAACTATGTCTATAAACTGCCTTCCGGCGAAATAGTGGCCTTGTATGATGATATCTCAGAAAGAAAAATAGCAGAAGACCTATTAAGGGATAGCGAAAAACGTTATCGTTTGTTATTTGAATCTGTGCAGGTAGGCGTTATCCTTCAATCGATAAATGGCAAAATATTGCATGCTAATAAGATTGCATCGGAAATATTTGCTTTGCCAAAAGAAGATATATTGGAAAAGACTTCAATTGATCCAATATGGAATATGATCTTAGAAGATGGAACTCCCGTTAAAGGGGAAGATCATCCTTCCATGATTACAATCCAAACGGGTAAACCTCTAAAAGACCAAATCAGAGGAATTTATGGTAATGATCCTAAAAAGATGCGC
Source organism: uncultured Thermococci archaeon (assembly GCA_964621955.1). Taxonomy (GTDB): domain Archaea; phylum Methanobacteriota_B; class Thermococci; order Methanofastidiosales; family Methanofastidiosaceae; genus Methanofastidiosum. The sequence goes on along the minus strand of CAZUMN010000003.1, from coordinate 33,735 downwards.
TGGCTAAAAATAAACACACAGCCTATTATTGATGAAAAAACTAATACTTTCAAAGAAGTTCTAATAACTTTTGATGATATAACTGATTTAAAAAAATCTCAGAATGAGATAAAAGAAAGTCAACAAAAGTTTATGAGTATATTTGATAATGCTAATGATCCTATTTTAATATTCAATAAAAAAGATCAATTAATAGATGCAAACAAAAAAGCCTCTAAAGTATTTGGCTACTCAAAAGAAGAGCTTCTAAAGATGACAGTTTCGGACTTCCAAGCACCAGAAGTAAGGGGAAAACCTGGGACTGTAATAAAATCAGAGCTTGAGAAATATGGCGAGGGCGAAATCTTTGAAACCCTTGACATTGACAAATTTGGAAATATATTCCCTATTGAAATTAGCCAGACACTTATAACTATAAGGGGGGAGGAAGTAGTTCTTAATATAGTAAGGGATATCACAGAAAGAAAAATAGCAGAAGAACTATTAAAGAAAAGCGAAGAAAAATACAGAAGAATAGTTGATACTTCCAATGAAGGTATTTGGATTATTGACGATCATTATATCACGACTTTTGCTAATTCAAAAATGTCCGAGATGCTTAGGTATACTACTAAAGAAATGATAGGAAAATCGGCCGGTATTTTTCTTTACGATAATGATATTAATCCGCAAGTGAATAGAATGGCAGCAAGAACTGAAGGTCTTTCTCAGAACTACGAATTAGCTCTAAGAAAAAAGAATGGTGAAAAATTATGGGCTCTCGTATCTGCAACTCCGATACTTGATGATCAAGGTAATTTCAAAGGATCCTTTGCAATGTTCACTGACATCACAGAAAGAAAACAAAACGAAGAAGTAATCAAGCAATTAAATGACAATCTAAAACTTTTAAACAAAATCCTGCGGCATGATATTGCAAATCACCTAACTGTTGTCAGCCTATCCTTAGAGATGATTGAAACAAACAATCAAGATATAAAAAATAAAGCTTTTAATTCTATCAAAAGAAGTGTAGATTTAATTGAAAAGTTAAGAGCCCTTGAATCTACAATGATTACAAAATATGATCTAAAACCAGTAGTTGTAGGGCAAATTGCAGAATTTGTTAAGAAGAGTTATGCCAACGTCACAATTGATCTAATTGAAGACTGTACCGTGATGGCTGATGAAGCCTTGACCTCCGTTATCGACAATATCATTAATAATGCAATTACTCACAGTAAAACAGATAAAATTGATATCAAGATAACTTCAGAAAAAGATATTTGCAAGATTAAGATTACTGATTATGGCATAGGTATCCCTGATTCAATAAAAAGACAGATATTCGATGAAGAATTCAGTTATGGTGAAACTAGAGGAACAGGATTAGGACTTTTTATAGCTAAGAAAAATATTGAACGCTATGGTGGTGAAATAGAAGTCAAAGATACCAAACCGCATGGTGCTACTTTTATCCTAAAACTCAAAAAATGTAAAATATAATAATAAAATTTTCTTTTCTAAAAATAAGGCCAAATTAGGGATTAAATCTTAATTAGGCCCATCCAGAGATTTTTCGATCAATACAATAATAATATTCACTAAGTCTAAGGCATTATATTCAATGCAATACTTTATTTTATGAATAGAAGAAATAGATATTTTCAATCAAGACTTGATTATTACCTTAGGAGTAAGGTACAGCAAATACTACCTTCCGGATACATAAAAAATCCTTACAAAGAAATCAACTGTTCCCTCCTCTCAGAAATTAATGTCTCTGCTTCGTATTCTTATTTTAGATGCGACTATAGAGCAGGTATAGAATACCCAAAAACTGGTTTCTGTTTTTCTTGCCCTTTAAAAAATCTTGAAGGTATCTGGATTGGTGTAGATATTGATATGAAAGATAGAAGAGAGTACCTACAAAGTAAAATCAATCCAGAGTGGCTTTGCTTTGGAATAAAATAAAAATTATTTTTTATTTTGTTTAATTGATTCTCTAGCCGAGTGAAAAGCTTCATACAACATTTCCTTAAACTCGTTTCCCACATCATCCCAACTTATCTCTTCTTTTGATGTGTTCTTAGCAGCAGATGTTTTCTTCTTCTTTGGTTTTTCCCAAGAAGAGCCAGAAAGTATTGATATATAGCCCCCCAAAAGAACGAGCAAGAATATTATGGGATAAAGAAATGGAAATGTTTTTGTGAGATTATCAAAAGTATTTATCTCTGAAAGATTCCCGACTAGACGAAATATTTTGAAGAGGAAGTTAAGTAAGAAAATACTTCCTATCGCATTAAATATTGGCGCAGGCAAGTTTCCAGGAAATCTAAAGCTCCCAAAAACTTCGCCTATGGTAAAAATTACAGAGAAAATAAAGATAAGCCAAATGTTATTATTGAGTAGCCTTACAACTTCAGCGAGTATGTTACTGTCAAAAAAGTCAAGAGAAATATTGAGAAATCCGAGTATTATAAGAAACACTATAAAGGATATCAAATCATGTATAACAATCCTAGCTGGTGAGTGACCCTTTTCTTTATTTTTTTCTGAATCATCTTCTGCCATTCTAATCACTTGAAAATATAGTATTCATTGAGATTATAAATTTTATTCTTAACAATCTACTTATTGAAAAAAATATCCTTGGATATCGGCTAATTTGATAATAACAGTCTTATTTTGCAAAAATCAATTTCTTGTACTTAAAGTATCATCTGTATTTCTCCAAGAATTTTCTAGTTTCTTCAGTGTCCATCCAACCTTGGTCAAGCTTTTTAATCAATTCTTCAATTCTTTCTACTTGCCTCAGAATTCTAGCCCTAGTTTTTTCATTTTGTATCTCGACTTGCGTAAAGCCACTTAGTATTGCCAAGGGATTCCTTATTTGGTCGACAAGATGGGCAAAATATTCCAGATTTTCTTCTAGTTGCTTTTCAGCTTTTCTTCTATCAGTCATATCTAAGACTAAAGTTATGAATCCTTTGGAAAAGTCATTATTATCTAAGGGACTATTTATAATATAAACTGATTTTATTTCCCCGGATTTAGTCACAAAATTTGTTTCAAGTTCAACAATGTCCTTTTCTCGTGGGGTTTTGTAAAGAATTCTTCCAGCTCTCTCGTATTCTTCCTCAGATTCATAAAGAAATCTTGGAGATTTGTTCAAAAGTTCATTTATTTTGTAGCCGGTAATTTTTTCCATACCCTTGTTTGACCAAATCCATATTCTGTCCTTGAATAGATTAATCCCAATTGGGGCAGCTGTGATTATTCCACTTAAAGTGTTTTCACTTTCTTTTATTTTCTCTTCAAATACTTTCCGTTCTCTAATATCCCTTATAACCCCAACTGCAAGGTCTTCTCCTTTAAGGCGAATTTTTGAAGTACTTACTTCAACTGGGATTTTATTTCCATATTTATCAATATCAATTGATTCAAATATTCTATCTTTATGAAGTTCAAATTCGGATTTTATTACAGTTCCAGGAATTCCTCTGACTTCAGGCGCTTGAATATCCGGCAGTTTCAATGATAAAAATTCTTCTTTTGTGTAACCAAAGATCCTAGTTGCTGTTTCATTTGAATCTATGATTTCATCTTTGCTATTGAAAATAAGAATTGCGTCATTGGCCTTTTCAAAGAATATCCTGAACTTCTCCTCGCTATCTTTTAAGTCTTCTTCAGCTTTTTTTGTCTTGGTATAATCTGACCCAACAGATAATATTGCAGTTAGATTTCCATTTTCATCTTCTATTGGTTTATTTGTCCAGTGAATCCATACCTTTTCACCATTTTTCTTAATATTTTCATTTATGCTTACACCATGTTTTAATGGGCTTGAAAAAATATCTAACGCTAAGTTTTGAAGATCTCTACCGTCAGAATCTATTTGGGGCAGAATTGTTTCAGTCCATGTTTTTCCAATTATTTCCTCTTCCTTATACCCAAAAAACTCCAGACCATATTCGTTCATTGAAATAATTCTACTCTCTTTATCGAATTTTGCGATAATACTATTTGCATTTTCAACAAGTTCCTTATATTTTTCCTCGCTTTTTCTCAATGCTATTTCTATTTGTTTTCTCCAATTTAGTTCATCTTGAATTCTATTCAAGGATTTAGAATATGCAACGGCAACTGCAACTTCAGAGGCCAATGTCTCAAGCATTTCTACATCCTCTTTAGTATATTCGTCACGATTTTGACTTTCAGTGTTTAATATACCTAAGACTTCATCGCCTATTTTAATGGGAACACAAAGCTCAGAATTTGGAATATTTTGGCCAAAGAAATTTATAAATAGCTTATCTTTTTTGGTATTATTGGTAAGATAAGTTCTTCCTTCTCTAGCAACGAATGGAACTATTCCTTTTTTTGAATTAATGTCAAATACGATTTTGTCATGTTCGAGTAATCCTAGTGAGACAATTGCTTTCAACTCATTACCTTCTCTTAAAATGAAGAATGCAGTATCAAAGTTAAGAGCATTTTTCATTACTTCTACTGTTTTTTCAGCGATTGTATCGATATCATTTGTTAATGCCAATTCTTTAGAAAGTTTATGTATACCGTTTAATTTTTCTTCTGCTATTTTTCTTTCTGAGATGTCCCTTGTTATAGCCTGGAACCCAACAATTTTATTTTCTCTCTTTATTACATCAACTAGAATTTCGCCAAAATATATATTCCCATCTTTTTTTGTCCATGAAGATTCAAAACTTGTGGCAGATTTATTTCTTAAAAGATCGCTAAATATTTTTATATAAGAAGGCATATTACTAATCTTCAAAAATGGTAACTTAGTGAAATGTTTACCAATTGTTTCTTCTTTAGAATAACCAGTAAATTTTTCATATGCAGAATTACATGAAGTAACAAATCCTTTCAAATCAACAGTAATTATGCTATCAGGTGACTGTTCAATTATTTCCCTGTATTTATTTTCACTTTCACTTAATTCCTTTTCTATCGCCTTATGATTACTTATATCCTGCATAAAACAGAGAGTTTGCTTGAACTTGCCTTTACTATCGTGGATAATTTTACCATTAAAAGATACAAAAATAATGCCCCCATTCTTCTTTTTGATTTCAAATTCAACATCACTTATTTGGCCCATTTCTTTAAACTTAGGAAAACATTCTTTAAAATGATCTTTATAATTATCAGAGAGAAAATCGCCAAATGATTTTCCAATGACATATTCTTTTGAGTATCCTAAGATATCTAACCAAGCACTACTAACGTTGATAATATGGCCAGATTCATTTAATGACTGGAGCGGAAATGGAGATTTCTCAAAAAATATATCAAGTATTTGTGAATCTATTTCATCCTTATCCCGTTTCTCCATTTTTGACCCTCTTAATTATTGCGGATAATATAATTAACTAATCAATAATTATAATGTTATGCTTTCTTTAGTTTCAAGACAAACACTGCACCGCTCGGCTTATTGTCCTCAACGCTAATTTCTCCGCCGTATCTTTCCATGACTTTTTTGACTATGTAAAGGCCAAGGCCCGAGCCTCTGGTATCACCGAAGCTTTCTCCTTCTTCGAATATTTTGTCTTTTATATCTAAAGGAATACCTTTTCCGTAATCGGCAATCCTTAGTTCACAGTGGGCATCTTTTTCATGAATCGATATGTCAATCCTCTCAGTTTTTCCATGGACAACGGCATTTCTGACAATGTTGTCTATGGCGGAATAGATAGCCCCGTCACATAAAACAGTACAGTCTCCTTTGATACTGAATTTGATATGGGGATAGTTATTCACTACACTTTCAACGATGCTTCCTAGTGATTTTCCAGCTAGAACTTCTTCAGAAACAAGAGCGTTTTCAAGTGACCTCATCTGTTCAATTAGAGAAACGCTCTTCATAATTGCTTTAGATGCTTTTTGTTTCAATCTTTGATCGTCTACTTGGATCATATCACATGCTGACATTACAACAGTCAGATCGTTTAGAATATCGTGCCTCAGAATCTTGTTCAGGACACTCAAAGTTTCATTTAGTCTTTGGACATTATCTTCTGCTTTTTTCCTATCTGTAACGTCAGTGCCAACTGAAAACAATCCGATTAAATTATCATTTTCATCTTTTATTGGTCTATTGGTCCATAGCACCCAGACACGTTCCCCATTTTTCTTTATATTTTCATTAATATTCTGAGGATATTTTTCTACATAGGAGAATACTTCTAAAAGCAAATCATCAAGATGTCTTCCTGTTGATTCAATCGCAGGAGTTATTAAGCCAATGAATTTCTTTCCAATAAGATCTTCTTCTTTGTAGCCAAAGAACTTTAATCCGTACTCATTCATTGAGAGTATAGTTCCTTCTTTGTCGTATTTTAGTATTATACTATTTGCGTTTTCAACCAATTCTCGGTATTTCTTTTCACTTTGTTTAAGTGCATCTTCTGTTTTTTTCTTTTCAGTTATATCTTGTATAATTCCCTTATAATGAGTTATAATACCTTCAGAATTCTTAATAATAAAAGTCCAATCACTAACTACTAGAACATTGCCTTCCTTTGTTATTATTCTATAGGGCTCATGAATAAAATCAGATCTATCCTTTTCATCACTAAATTTTTTTACTTCTTGAAAAACTCTTGGTAAGTCATCTGGGTGAATGCAACTTGCATAAGATACCTTACCATTAATAAAATCCTCGTGAGAGTACCCAATAATTCTTGTAACATTCTCAGAAACATATTCTATGGGCCAGTTTTTCTCATTTTTCCAAGTAAATAGCATTAAACTACTTGAGTTTATTATTTTTGTAGATTCTTGCAACTTTTCTTCAAGCTTTTTTTGTTCAGTTACGTCCAAAAACAAAGTGGCAAACTTCCCTTTTTCAGGACTAAATGCAGAGACATCAAAGTATTTATCTAATTGATTAGAATACATATTAAATCTAAGAGGTTTACCTTCCAAAGCAACTTTGCCATAAGTATCAATCCAGTATTTTTCTGTTTTTGGGAGGATTTCCAATACTGTCTTTCCAATAACATCTTTTCTTTTTAGTCCAGTTATTGATTCAAACTGTTGATTTATATCAAGAAATCTGTAATCACAAGGAATCCCATCTTTATCCATAATAATTTCATGTAAGGCAAATCCACTAAACATTCTATTAAATAACAATGAATATTTTTTTTCGCTTTCTTTTAATCTTTCTTTTTCATGTTCAAGTTCATATTTTTTCAAGATATTATCAAGGTCTGTTTCTATAACTGTTTTAAACTCCATGATTAAACCCTTGTAAGCGGTAGCTTTTGGATTATCTTTGTTATCAAGAACACAAATAGTTCCAAAAATTTCACCGCTAGGCCACTCAAGAGGAAATCCAAGATAGTAAATCATTCCAAGCTCTATGTCCGGATTGTGATCCCAATTAGAGTCTTTAGTGGCATCAGGAACCAACAGAGGCTCACGTTTTTGCATAACAGTTTCGCAGTAAAGCCCACTATTTAGATTAGCCCTCTCGCCTTTATAGTAAGGATTTTTTTCAGTTTGACTAGATATAAAAACTTCAATTTGTGGTGGATCAACCTTCATTATCAGCCCAGCTGGGACTCCGACTATCTTTGCCATAATATTTACTATTCTCTGCCATTTTTCCGTTGTCCCTTTAGGAATTTCAGGTTTAACTGGAATAGTAAAGTTTGACATTTTTATCTCTCTAATATATATTAATTCTATTTACATATACATTAATTATATTTATATCTTATGGAAAGAGATACAAGAAGATAGATTATATCTTGATTTATGGTCTTGTCTAAGTATTTAAATCCCGAATCTTTCATTTCGCCACCTATTAGGTATTGACCCAAAAATAAATCTAGACAAAACAAACAATCCAATGAGAGTCAACAATAGAGTGGCCAAAGAAATCAAATAATCAAACCTTATAGAAAATGAAGTGATTACTATAATTATGAGTGGAGGTGTTACAAGGACAAAGAATTTACTAAGAACCTTGGCATCAAAGAGCATTGTGTTTGTCTTTAAGCCAGTAAATCTTGCAGTCACTCCGGCAACATAGATATTATTGACAAGTGCAACTAATAATGCTAAAGGCATTAGATCAAGTTCACCCCTCATAATTGAAATTCCAACTACATATGCCAAAGAAAGGAAACATGTTAACAAAAAATACAGTATGAGCTTCGCCTTTATTACCATGTCTACTGCAACAGGCTGGTAATTTAGAAACTCGTTAGTCTCAAAATTATTGAGCCATGAATAGGTCATGACACCAAAGAATCCAATAAGCCCTCCATAAAAAATTGCATTGTAGTCTATTTCAATTCCCAAACTTATCTCGAATAAAGAGACTATGAGATAAATCCCTAACAAAGGCCCTATAAATCCCATTATGACTGGACCTAGCCCTCCACTTCTCTTAAGCTCTAACCACTCTTTAGCAAGTAATGTCTTCATGTCCCCTGCAAAGGAAAACTTATCCTCAGAAGATATTATTTCCTCGTGATACTTGTTTGAATTTTCTTCAAATTTTTCTTTCATTAGCATTATGGCTGAAACAGAAAATAAAGCAACTAGGAGTATAGGAATAATAAAATACTTAATACTCCCACTACCCCAGTATCCAATGGGAAGAATTATTTTTTCTAAATAAAAATTATCAAAAATGAATCTAAGGGAAATAGTTCCAAATATCGCCAAAATAAGGGCGAACATTAGCTTAGAAGACCACATAGAAATTGCAGAGAAGAGAAAGCTCAAAGACATCCCCAACATAAAAGAAATAGTTAGCGCCAGAAATATTAAGGCCACAAAAGAAAATGATAATCCAGATATTGGAGTAGAAACAATTGCACCAAGTGCAAATGGAATGATTGAATAAAACAAATAGAAAACTGCATCTTTAATGAAAAAGTGGGCCATTACCTTCCTAAAGGATATTGGGAAGAGCTTTGGTATCTCAAGAAGTAGATTAATCTGCCCAAAGCGCCTTGTCATTACCTCCTCCCCAACCTTTCCTAAAAACCCTACAAATATCCCGTAGGAAACTGCCCCAATATTCAAGAATAAAACTGCCTGGTATAATCCCATTGATTTAATAATGACTGGTGATGAAATAAAAAGGATTAATGAAAGTACAAATATTATCGCTGGAAAGAAAATTGATCCGATAGCCCCAACAAAGGATCTGTGAAGCCTTAGCTCCTCTTTTACCATCAGGATAAAAATTTCTAAATCAAGATTGGCCATGGAGCTACTCCTCTATGAGCCTCATGAAGATATCTTCAAGATGCTCCCCTTCTTTTAATCTGATTTTATCTAGGCTACCTTGGGAGATAATCTTCCCCTTGTTAATTACTGCAACTTCAGTGCAGAGTTTTTCTGCAATATCCAGAATGTGTGTGCACATGAATATGGTGCACCCTTCTTTAACGAGACTAAATAAATATTGTCTGACTTTTTTCTGGAAAATCGGGTCAAGATTTATGAAAGGCTCATCAAGAAATAATAACTTTGATTCGTGAATAAATGCAGCAGAAAGCATCAGTTTCTGCCTCTGTCCTTTTGAAAGGTCTTTACACAATATTTCCTTCTTTTCTTCTATCTCAAAAAAGTCAAGCCATTTAGAAACTCTTGAGTCGATATTGTCAAGACTTCTTAGCCTGCAAACAAACTTCAGGAATTCTTCTGTTGTCAAAAAAGAAGGAGGGCTTTCAGCCTCTGGGACTATTCCTGAGATTCTTTTGATTTCAATTGAATCAGATGTTGAAAGATTCATTACTTCTGCATTTCCAGAATCTTGATTAAGCTGTCCTGTTAATATCCTGACAAGCGTAGTTTTCCCAGCACCGTTAGGTCCAAGAAGACCAAAAAATTCACCTTCTTTGACTTTAAGATTAATTCCATCTAGGGCCTTGTAATCTCCAAAACTCTTTGAGATGTTATTGGCAAATATTGCAGTCATGATAAATTATGCATATGCTTAGATATTTAAGATTACCCAAACTATTCGCAGAAAACTCAAAATATCCAGAATACTTAAATTATGAAAAATTCTTAAAGTGAATCTAAAGAAAACTATTTTATACCAATCGTGGTCAGTATATCTAGGGATTACATGGCAAAGAATGTTATGATTGCATATGGCAGCAGGTATGGGTGCACTGAAGAAGTATCTAAAGAGATAGGTAAGACTTTAGAAGCGGCCGGGATAACTATAAAGATTATTAATTTAGGCGGTCTAAAGGAAAGTGACATCCCCTCTATCGAGAATTTTGATGGGGTTTTAGTAGGTTCAGGTATTAAAGTCGGCAAATGGACAAATGAAGCTGATTTATTTATAGATAAAAATAAAGATAGATTTAAAGATACAGTCTTTGGCATGTTTGCCTGTGCAGGATTTGTAGCAAATGACCCTGAAAAGTCAAAAGAAATGTATGTAGAAGAAAAAATTCAAAAGCTTGGACTAAACCCAGATGTATATGATATCTTTGGCGGAGTCTTTGACCTTTCAAGAAAATCCAAAGCAGGATTTATGGATAGGAAAATCATGTCCATAGCGGCAAAAGGATTAGAAAGAGAGAAGGGGATTAAAATAGAAAAGAAAGGAAAGAACGACTTCAGGGATTGGAACCAAATAAAATTATTTACATTGAAGTTTGCAGAATTAGTCAAATCAAAATGAAATAACTATTGATAATTTCTAAACAAATAAAGAGATACAATCAGAAAATATTTTATATAAAACGACCTAATATATTTCGTGATTAGATGACAAAATGTGTTTTGATCGCATATGGTAGTAGGTATGGGTGCACCGAGGAAGTATCGCAAGAAATCGGAAAGGTATTAGAAAAAGAAGGGGTAAATGTAAGTTTAGTGAATCTTGAATTATCTAAGAATGTTCCTGGCTTAAAAAATTTTGATGGCGTCCTAGTTGGCTCTGGGATAAAGATTAGCAAATGGACAAAGGAAACAGACAATTTTCTCAAGAAAAATAAAATGCAATTTAAAGATAAAATTATAGGTCTTTACGCCTGTTGTGGATTGGCTACAGAAGACGCAGAAAAAGCAAAGAAGATGTATGTTGAAGACAAAATGGAAAAACTAGGGATTGCCGCGCAATTATTCGATGCATTTCCAGGAAAGTCTATCCTATCTGATTTTGATCTATCCAATCCAAAAATTGGTTTTATAGAAAGAAAAATTATAGAACAGGCAGCTAAGGCTCAAGCAAAAGATAATAAGCCAATAAAAATTGATGAGAAGTGGAAGGATGATCCCAAAGGCTTGAAGCAAATTAGATCTTTTGCCACAAAATTTGCAGAACTTGTTGATTCCAAATAATCATTAATTAGAAGATTAGCAAAAGGTGCTATTCAAATAGTTCATCTTATTTTAGATCTTTTCCTTACTTTCTTTTCACATAGTTATGAGTCCAAATCAATTTCTGATTAAAAGTTCTCGAGGTATACCCCTATCTATAATTTCTAAGCAGGTATAAACATGGCACCCTAATTAAGAGAAATTAGCAATGTTTATAAAAAGATTATCATCAAAAAAGTTAACAAATTGTTGATTATCTAGAAATTATTAAAGGCGAAATAAATGAAATCAAATTTTATCAAAGGCTTCTCTGCCACCATACCTGTTGCAATCTCTGTGGCTGCCTATGGGCTTGTTCTTGGTGTTCTTGCTTATTCAAAAGGAGTTACATTTTTTGAGCTATTACTTATGGATGTTGTAACATTTGCAGGCTCTGCGCAATTCCTAATGGTAGAGCTTTGGAAAGACCCACTTCCTGTAACGGAGATGCTTTTTGCAGTTTTTGCCATCAATTTGAGATATCTTCTTATTGGTGCTTCTCTCACCCCGCTTTTCAAGGGAAGTTCACTGTTTGAAAAGGCAGCCTTGATGCACCTTGTGGCAGATGAAAACTGGGCAGTTACACTTTCAAGATCAAAAAAAGAAAAGATCAACCCCTACTTTCTTTTTGGGGGAGGGATATGCCTAGTTATCTTCTGGGTAATCAGCACTTTGGCAGGCCACACATTCGGCTTTATGATATCAGACCCTTATTCAGTTGCACTTGATTTTGTGATTATAATAATATTTACCGCTTTAGTTGCAAGTTTCTATGATGGAAAAGATAGCTTGCTTCCGTGGATAGTTGCAGCGATATTTGCATACCTCTCCTTTTTATTCATACCTGGAAAGTGGTATATCGTCATAGGAGGGTTGACGGGCGCTTTAGCATATTCGATTGAAAAACATCTCAGAGGAGATAAGCATGAATGATTTTGACATGCTAGCCATAATTGTAATAATTCTCGCTGGTATTATCACCTACTCTTTGAGATTCGGTGGACTATTGATAGGAAATGTGCTCTCTAAGCACAAATTTGTTGAAAATTTGATAAAGGCTTTGCCTGGGACACTTCTTCTTTCTTTTATTGTCCCAAGTATTATCTCTGAAGGAATCCCAGGCGCTATAAGTGCTCTTATAACAGGTATTGTTGCAAAGAAGACGAATAATGTCTTAATAGCATTGATAATAGGCATGGCCATCATAATTATGTTCAGAAATATATTATAAGAAAAGGATTATTTCTAATTTTTTCCACGGCCAATCATGTTCATTAGAGCATCGAATGGCGATTCTTTCGGGAAGATTCTAACAGTCTCCATACTTCCACAATTTTGGAATACTACAGTTCCAGAACTTTTTGCTTGATATATGCAATATTTGCAGTTGACTGCAACTAACTCAACGCTACCCGTAGAAAGATTTTGATTAATTGTTGCAGTTAAAGGATAAACAAAAAAACTATCGCCGACTTTTAAAGTGTCCTTTTCAAGTATTATAGAAACACAGTCGTCACTTAGAACTGACGTCGTTCCTAAAAATGACAATATTACTAATAAGCAGACACTTATTGGAATTATTTTCGCCATAATCCACGCCTTTCGGTATATTAAGGATATATATCCCTAATATAAATCTTTCTGATGTGGGCTAAAAGCACCTAATCTTTATATCAATTGATTATTAGCGCCTTTAGACTAAAATAGAAAAAGTAAAATAGTTGAATCTATATTTAGTATAAGAGGGATATGTCACGTAAAGAAAAAATAAAAAGCCTGGTAAAACAAGGCAAAGAAATATTAGGGATAAAAGAAGGAGAATATGTAAATAGGGGCGCCTTTGCTGCATGGAAATCCAATGTCTATAATTTTCTAAATGATGAATTCTCTATAGAAGAAGCGCTTGCATTTACCAATATTTGTGAAAACAATCACATTAAAAGTGTAGAAAATGGGATTTATTTCCTAGAGAATCTAGATTCTGATTAAAAATCTTAAATCAATAATTATCAAGATTTAATTCTATTTCTGGGTCAATTGGATCAGTAAATCCAAATCTCTGATACATTTGGATTCCATCTTTTGTTGCATGGAGATTCAAGATGTCTATGTCTAATATTTTTGCTTCCTCAATGATTTTTTTTATTAATTCGGTACTGATCCCATTTCTTCTAGCTTTTGGCACTGTATACATATTGCAGATATACCCATATCTTCCGTGAAGACAATCATATCTTGGAGGAACTCTCCAAAGTATTAAACCGCTTGTTGCAATAATCTCTCCCTCGTATTCAACAAGCCATGAAATAAAATCATCTGAGCCAATATATTCTGTAAAGAATTTTTTTAATTCTAGTTTTAGTTTTTCTAGATTACTCTTATCGTCTTCATTAAGTTCATCTAAAAGTAATATTTTAAATTTTATAAGTTCAGAGATATCCCCTAGGGTTGCCCTTCGAAAAACTAGATTATCTTTATTTATTATCATTATACTATTATTACTACTTAATTATTTATGAGTTTCTATGAATAAGATTAGCAAAACATTGGAACTAAGAATAGAGTAAGATAGCTCTAATCAAAAAGCGAAAAGCGCCGAGGGGGAGATTTGAACTCCCGCTTCCCTAGGGGAAACCGGATCTCAAGTCCGGCGCACTAATCCTAGCTATGCGACCTCGGCTTAAATTTAAATCATGTTAGTTAGTTTATAAAATTTGTGGGCCGTCAAATTTCAATCTGGTAGATAATTTCATATTCATTCTTACCGGTCAAAGTGTCGTGATATTTTACTTCGCCAATTTTTGTAAAATTATAGGAATGCTCTTTTGTATATTTAAGAAAAGTATTGTAACTTGATTCGTTCTCAGGCGAAATTGAGACTTGGATTCTATTACAATCTAAAAAAATAGCGCCTTTAATTAAATGGTCAATCAATCGAGAAGCATATTTTTTGCCACGGTATTCTTTTGACACACCAATCTGCCATAGATACACAGCATCTTTGTCTAAAGAGCTTCTGATCCCAGAGATAAATCCAATTAATTTTTCATCTTCTATCATTAAAAAACATAGATTAGAAAAATAATTGAATATTGTCCAGTATGTAAAGGATGTATGCAACTCCAAAGGTTTGCATGCATCAACAAATCTTCTGACTCTGTCAACATCTTCTACCGTACAGTTTCTTATTATCATCTAATCCCTATAAAAAATAAATAAATTAAAAAATGCCTAGATTTGAGAGACCAATCCCCAATAATGCTAACAAAACCACTGAAAGCACTATGAAAGCTACGAATGCCAAGATTAGTGCTAAAAATGCCTTGCCCCAAGAAGTCCCATATAGTGACTTCACTGCCCATAATGTCACTATGAAACTTAAGATTATTCCAAGAATTCCGAGTGGACCAAGAAGTGACCCCAAGATGGCACTTAGTACTATCATGATAAATACGCCTATTATTGCCTTACCGAATGAGGCTTTATCAATACCTGCAAACTTAGTTCCCAACCACAAGAATATTGCATCTAGAAATACCAGTGCAACAAAACCTATTATTCCTATAAGTCCTAATGCAGCTATAGCTATTAAGTCAATCATTTTTATCACCCATAGATAGAAAAATGATATTCAATATTTAAATTTTATGATATAAAATTTTGATTATATTCAAAATATCGTATAACCTTATATATTCTTAATACAAATTATATGTGCATATAGGTGATACTATGAAAAATAAATATGTAATTTTAGTGCTTTCGATGTTGGTTTTTTCTCTGCCTATGGCAACCCTTGCTTACAGCTTAATGTGGGAAAAGAGCTACGATGGGGGAAAAAATGATTTTGCAAACAGCGTAGTCTGTGATTTTCAGGACAATATTATTGTTACTGGATCTACTTACGTTAAGAGCTGGGACTATGTTACTATCAAATACGATAGAAACGGAAACGTGCTCTGGCAAAACGTCGAGCAGGAAGATGGGACACAACAGGCAAATGATGTCACAGTTGACAGGCAAAACAACGTTATTGTTACTGGGATATCAAGTGGTAGATACTACACGGTAAAATATAACTCTGAAGGAAAAAAACTCTGGGCTGAAAAGTTCAATATGGGAGGTAACGATAGTGGCGAAGGCGTTGCTACAGATTCCAAAGGCAACGTAATAGTTACTGGACACTCCTTTATTACTAATCAGTACGACATATATACAGTTAAATATGATAAGAATGGCAGGATGCTTTGGAAAGTCTTATTTGAAGATGCTCACGATGACTATGCTTATGATGTTGCCATCGATTCCTTGGATAATATTATAATTGGGGGAATGACAATGGGCAGAAGCAGGGCAGATACTACAAATTCATTCTTGCTCTTAAAATATGACAAGGACGGTAGCCCTCTCTGGAGAGTACAATTTGACGATAGCCAGGCGCATGGAATGGGAATTGCTACTGATTTTGAAAATAACATAATTATCTCAGGCTATTTCCACAATGGAAACGATTTTGATTTCAAGACATTGAAATACAACAAAGATGGAAAATTATTATGGCGCAGAACTTACAATGCTGGAAAAGATGATAAAGCATTTGCAGTTGCAATTGACAAAAAAGATAATATTGCGGTTACAGGGACATCCTATAAAGGAAACGCCCTTTACTTTGATTATCTTACTATAGTATACGACAAAAACGGGAAACAGCTCTGGGAACAGAGACAAGCAATTGGAGAAGACGATATGGCAAATGGCATTGCGTTTGACTCAAAAGGCAATATAGTTGTAACAGGAAGCACAAGATTAAAATCTTGGGAATTCTGCACAGTAAAGTATAGGAATTAATTTTATATTTTATTTTTTATACAAATTCTATCAAAGAAGAGATATTGTATTTTTTAAATACAATAATAGATTAGGACAATAATTCAATTTCTATGTTAACTCTTTCAGGAACTTTGACTCTCATTATCTGTCTCATGGTCCTTTCATCAGCGTCGATTTCGATGAGTCTTTTGTGTATCCTCATTTCCCATCGTTCCCATGTAGCCTTACCGTCACCAGAAGTGGATTTTCTTACTGGTACTTTTAATTTCTTTGTTGGTAATGGTATTGGCCCGGCTATGTCTACACCTGTACGCTCCGCTATCTTCTTAACCTGCGAACAAACTTCGTCAAGTTTTCCTGTTTCCATTGCAGTCAATCTTATTCTAGCTTTTTGCACCTATATCGCCTCATTCAAATAAAAATAAAATAAATTAAAATTTTATGCCTTAGTTATAGACTGGACCATTCCAGCGGCAACTGTTGCTCCCATATCCCTTACGGCAAACCTACCCAACTGAGGTATTACTTTTATTTCCTCAATAACCATGGGTTTTGTTGGCTTTATCTGGACAATGGCAGCGCTACCGCTCTTTAGGAAGTCAGGATTTTCAGTCTTTACGTTACCGGTCTTGGGATCAAGCTCTGCAAGTAGTTTCTCAAATGTGCATGCTACCTGTGCTGTGTGGCAGTGAAATACTGGTGTGTATCCAGCGGTTATGGCTGTTGGGTGTCTTAGAACTACTATCTGTGCTTTGAAAGAGTCGTTCAATGTTACTACTCTTGGTGGGTTGTTTGGATGTCCTAGAACATCTCCCCTCTTAATATCGTTCTTTCCAACACCTCTAACGTTGAATCCAACGTTGTCTCCTGGTAGTGCCTGATCTAGTGTTTCGTGGTGCATTTCGATTGTCTTTACTTCACCAGAAATTGGCTTTCCAAATACTGTTGTAGCTGGCTCGAATAATACTGTATCTCCCTTCTTCATTATTCCAGTTTCTACTCTTCCAACAGGTACTGTTCCTACGCCAGTGATTGTGTAAACATCCTGAATTGGAAGTCTAAGTGGCTTGTCTGTTGGTTTATCTGGTTCTTTGAAAGAGTCTACGGCTTCTAATAATGACGGTCCTGTGTACCATGGTGTCTTGTCAGATTTACCTACTATGTTGTCTCCGTTAAATGCTGAACCAGGGATAAACTTTGTTTCTTCAACTTTGAATCCAACTGTCTTAATTAACTTCTCTACTTCTGCCTTAATGGCGTTAAACTTCTCCTGTGAGTAGTTTACTGTGTCCATCTTGTTTACCAATACAGCTATTTGTTGGATACCAAGTGTTCTAGACAAGAAAACGTGCTCCTGTGTCTGTGGCATGATACCATCATTTACTGCAACTACTAGAACTGCGGCATCTGCTTGTGAAGCTCCAGTAATCATGTTTTTAACGAAATCTCTGTGACCTGGACAGTCCACGATTGTAATGTATTTTGAATCAGTTTCAAACTTTTTGTGAGAAAGATCTATTGTAACTCCTCTTTCTCTCTCTTCCTTTAGATTATCCATTACCCAAGCAAACTTAAACGTCTTACCTTTTTCTCCCATTTCCTCGAACTTTTTAACGAGATCTGCTCTGATATCACCGTGCATAACTAGTAATTGACCTACGGACGTAGATTTTCCGTGATCGACATGGCCGATAAAGGCTACATTTAAATGTGGTTTTTGAGTTGCCATAATTATTTCCTCCTTTTTTTACTATATTTTTATTATATCTGGTATAATCCTCTAAATTAAATCCATTTTTAAGCTTTTTCCATTTTACATGTTTAGGTAATCTTCAGGTTTTGGAGGCTGTGGTTTAAGTCCTTTCCTCTTTCTGATTGCCTCAACGGTCTGCATCTGAAGTTCTGTTGGAAGCTTCTGGTAACCTGCATATTCAGTTGACCATAGTGCCCTACCTTCAGTTGCGCCTCTTATGTCACCAGCAAATCCGAACATTTCAGAAACTGGTGTGATAGAGACAACTGTTGTCATATCTCCTTCCTGAGAAATATCCAATATCTGCCCTCTTCTAGACTGCACTTCTCTTGTTACAGCTCCCATGTAGTCTTGAGGTGACGTAATAGTAACTTTCTGGATAGGCTCGTATATCACAGGTCTTGCATATAGCATTGCTGCAAATAGTCCTTCCCTTACAGCAGGTATAACTTGCGCTGGACCTCTGTGAATGGAATCCTCGTGAAGCTTACAATCTACAAGCTTTATCTTGAGTTTCATTACGGGCTCTCTTGAATATGGGCCTCCGTCAATAGCTTCATGAATTGATTGTATGACAAGTTCTATTACTTCGTTAATGTACACTATTCCTTTTGTCATGTTGAAGAATACGTTCCCGTTGTAAACATCTGCAATACCTTTTACTTCGTCACTATCCATTCCAAGTTCTCTTAGTTGTGGACCTAGATCTTTGCCTTTAATTCTGCCTTCGGGTATTATTCCCTCTTTTACTGCATTGTAAACATTATCTTCTAATGGCTCTACCTGCATATAGAATCTGTTATGTTTGTTTGGAGATTTACCTTCTACAGCTTCAGATTTACCATCAATTGATTCTCTGTAGATAACAATTGGTTGGGATAATTTTATATCAATCCCTCTGTCATGAGTAATTCTGTAACCGACTACCTCTAAGTGAAGTTCTCCCATACCAGATAATAAATATTCTCCGCTATCTTCATTGATTTTGGCTACTAGTGTTGGGTCTTCCTTTGAAACTTGTCTCAAAACTTCAACTAGTTTTGCTAAATCTTTGGTATTTTTTGGCTCTACTGCAACTGTGACTACAGGTTCTGAGTAGTGCTTTATCGCCTCAAAGGGTGTGATTGGTTCATCACCAGTACAAATTGTTTCACCGGCTATTGCTTCTTTTAGGCCTGTAACTGCAACTATGTTACCGCATGGAACTACCTCTAAGTTCTCCCTGTCTGCCCCCATGAAAATTCCGACTTGCTGAACTCTCCTCTTGTTTTTTGTTGCTACTATCCATACCTCTTGACCAGTTTTTAAGGTTCCTGAAAATAATCTACCTACACTGATTTCCCCAGCATGCGGATCTTGCACAATCTTTGTAACAACCATTCCAAGATGTCCGTTTGGATTGCACTCCAACATATCCTTACCCACAGCACTTTCAAGGTCTCCCTTCCAGATCTGAGGGATCCTATACTTCTGTGCAACTAAGGGATTTGGAAGATGTGTAACCATCATATCAAGAAGGATTTCATGTAAAGGAGATTTTTTAGAAAGTTCCTTTTGAGTATCGTTCATACAGTGTTCAATAATATCCTTAAAAGATATTCCAGTCTTTTTCATGTAAGGGACGTTTATAGCCCAGTTATAGTAAGCTGAACCAAATGCTACGCTGCCTTCAGTAACGCTAACCTGCCAGCTATCCTTAAATTCTGGAGGGGCTGCATTTTTAATTAATTTGTTTACCTCATTGATAATTTTAACGAACCTGTTCTGTAACTCTTCAGGTGAAAGCTGAAGTTCCCTTATCAATCTGTCAACTTTATTAATGAAAAGTGTTGGTTTTACCCTTTCCTTTAGGGCTTGCCTTACCACAGTTTCAGTCTGAGGCATCTTACCTTCTACAGCACAGACAACTATAATACATCCATCTATTGCCCTCATTGCCCTGGTAACGTCTCCTCCAAAGTCAACGTGTCCAGGTGTATCAATCAAATTAACTAAGTAATCTTGACCTTTGTTTCTGTGTACCATTGATATGTTAGATGCGTTAATTGTAATTCCCCTTGCCTGCTCCTGTTCATCAAAATCCAAGACAAGCTGTTTTCCTGCGAGATCCTCTGACATAAGGCCTGCGCCAGATAGAAGGTTATCACTCAATGTAGTTTTACCGTGATCAATGTGTGCGGCTATCCCAGTATTCCTTATGTACTTTGGATCTTTCATTAATTCTTTAACTCTCTTCGCCATCTCTTCTTTTCTGCCCATAATGAATCACCACAATCGAATTATCTGGCCGATTTTGCTATCCTCTCTATTTCTTCCTTCTTGTTAACAGAAAAGCTTGCCATTTCTCCTTTTGAAGCAAGAATAATCTCTTCAGCCAATGTTTCATGGAACTTTTTCTTTGTTTTAAAAGTTTTAAGGCTTGCACCGAGTGCAATATTCTTAAGTGCCATATCAAGTCTTCTTTGAGACCCTGTATCTACTGAAAGGTGGTACTTAATTCCTCCGTAGGAAAGTGTTGTTACTTCCTCTCTTGGCCCCGCATATTCCAATGCTTTAACTAGTACTTCCAAAGGATTCTGTTTTGTTTTTTTATTAATATCTTCAAAAGCAAGTTTTAATGTTTTATAAGTGGCCTGTTTCTTACCTGTGTAGCCACCATGTCTTCTCAAGAATCTTCCACCCGTCTTTTTCCCAGCAGACCCTGATCTCATCATTTTGTTTGAGAGTCTTTCGATAATATTCATTTTATTTTTCCAGAATCTTCTCTTTTGGTGCCTTCCTGCGGTATGAAGAACTACAGTGGGGGTAAGATTAACATAACTCTTTATTCCCAAATCTTCAACGGCGATATCTGTATCCCATTTGCCAAAGACTTTGAGGTTATCGGGAATGTAAAATCTATCTTTAATATCCATAATATCTACCTTACCGGTTTCTCTTTCCTTCCTTTAACCATCTCATTTAATGAAACTCTGTTTACTTTAATTACTTTAAATCTGACTCCAGGGATATCTCCCATTGATCCGCCCTGCCTGCCGCCAATTCCTTCAATTACGACCTCATCGTGTTCGTCAATGAAGTTTATAGCGCCGTCTCCCGGGCAAAATGCAGTTATCTGCCTACCGTTTTTAATAAGCTGAACTCTAATGCATTTTCTAAGAGCAGAGTTGGGCTGTTTTGCCTCAATAGGTACTTTCTCAAGTACAATCCCTCTAGCCTGAGGACTACCCTCTAAAGGATCTGATTTAACTTTAAGGTCTAGCGCTTGAACCTTGTAACCTTTATCTTTCCATCTAAATCTTTTTCTTATTCCCTCGATTTTTCTCGCAGCGTTTCTGCCATGTGGTTTACTCATATTTACAACCTCTACATGATCATTATATCGTCAAGATTATGATGTCTCTTTAATAGGTTTTTGATTCGATCTATATTTTTTCCTTCTTTTCCTATTACAAGACCTTTATCTTTCTTATTAATATCAAGAACAGCTATCTTCTTGCCATCTTTTCTCTCGGAAACATGAATACTTTTAACTTTAACAGGCCAAATAATATTCTTAATAAACTTAACAGGATCATCTGAATATTCAATTATATCTATTGGCTTATTCAGAGTTTCTTTTACTCTCTGTGCATTCGCACCATTTTTCCCAATGGCAAGGCCCATATCGCCTTCTTTAACAACATAAACAATCTTATTCTTATTGTCTTCAAAAATACAATCTTTAACAGTTGCACCGGTCATGCTTTCAAAAAGCCCAATATACTTTATCTCATCAGTTGAAATTTTAATTCCCATAAACCTTACCTCCAGAAAGTATATTGGACTCTCCTGGAGACATAACTGCCATTACTGAAACTAGAAATGGTTTACCACAAACGGTACCAAGCTCCAGCGATGTACCACCAAACTCTAAGATTGGTATGCTTGATATCTTTGAGTAATATAAAATATCCTCTTTTATACTATTAGGACAGTGCTGAGTATAGATAATCATCTTAGCATTGTCCGTCTTAAGAGAATTAATGGATTTGTTGGTTCCAAGTATTACCTTTCCGGTGTCTACTGTTCTTTTTATTTCTCTATTTACGTCCATTGAATAACCTCCTACTTTTTCATTATAAGTTTAACATTCCCTGTACCCATCGGTATCGGTTGCCCTATTATAACGTTCTCCGTTACCCCCGATAAGGCGTCAAATTCCCCAAACTTTGCAGCCTTCATAAGATGGTTAGTAGTAACTTCAAAAGAAGCCCTAGCAAGTATACTGGCCTTCTCTCCACTAATTCCATGCCTTCCTATCTGCTTTATCTCTCCTTCCATAGTCATTAAATCAGAAAGTAACATTATGTGCCTGATATCTACTTCTAGACCCTGCTCTTCAAGAACCTTTCTGATTTCATCTACAATTGCCCTTCTAGCAGCTTCAATTCCAAGTACCCTCTGTATCTCGTTTATATCGTTTGATATTGACCTAGATAGATCGACCCCAGGAATTTTAAAAGCTTCTCCAAGATTTGAACCCTCTGTATATATTACATATTCTTCTGCTTCTTTTTTTATTAGGGCCCTTTTAACATTCTTTATTCCTTTAAGCTGGTGGCCTTTCACTCTGTTAAAAAATTTTCTAAGTTCCATAAGAGAAACGTCACCGGCCTTTAAAGTTAAAAAGTTATCTTCGTCCTCGATGCTCTCGACTTTTTTCAATTTATAAAGTTTTTCTTTGATATCTTCGATGGTAAGTCCTTGTTTTTCCATTTTGTAAGTATCAAGCTCAACTACAATTGACATATTGATAACATCAATCTTCATGCTCTTGGAAATACTTTCAATTGTTGTACCTTCAATTTCCTTAACTATATCTTCAGCTTTTTCCCTGCTTTCTCTAATTTCTTCATCGAGATAAATCCTCATAACTGGCGTATTTGGATCTTTTCTTGCATCGACAATTTCAATTATTCTGGGAAGACCTAGTGTAACGTTAATATCAGCTACTCCCGCGTAGTGGAATGTGTTTAGTGTCATCTGTGTTCCTGGTTCCCCTAAACTCTGCGCCGCTATAGTCCCAACTGCTTCGCCGGGATCAACAAGAGATTTTTCATAAGTTTTAATGCAATCTTCGATTATAGAAGTTACCTCATTTTCTGAGAAGTTATATTTATCATTGGCCATGTAAAGTTTTTCTTTAAGTTGACCTGAAATATATTTAGTTAGTTTGTCATTATACTCTTCAAGTTGAGTATCTATATATGATAAATCTACCATAACCCCACCTTCACTCCTTCCTCGAAGTAATTGTTTTATGCACTATCCAATCTATATCAACGGCTTCCCCATATGAACTTCTGGAGGGATCGACTCCGTCCTCCCCGTATTCAAATTGGATGATATTATTACTGTTATCTCTAACGCTTCTATCTTTTTCAACCTTTAAGTCCTGCAAAGCATTAATTAATCTTCTCTGCATATAACCTGACTGTGCTGTTCTAACTGCTGTATCTACAAGCCCTTCTCTTCCCCCCATGGAATGGAAGAAAAACTCTGTTGGTGAAAGTCCTTTTCTGTAACTTGAACTGACAAATCCCCTTGCCTTGGCTGAACGATCTCCACGCTTAAAGTGAGGTAAACTTCTCTCCTGATAACCTCTGTGAAGTCTTTTTCCTCGTACAGTCATCTGCCCTAAGCATGCGGCCATCTGAGTTAAGTCGAGCATATTTCCTTTTGCGCCTGTCTTAGCCATTATTACGGCATGTCTTTTCATTCCAAGGTACTTTTCTGCTGCTGCGCCTGCATTGTCTCTTGCCTTTGCAAGTTCGGCCATAATCCTGTTTTCTAGTGTATCCTCAATTGTCTGACCTGGTTGTTTCTCGAGCTCTCCCCTCTGGTAAGCATCAATATTGTCCATGACTTTACTGTGGGCATTTTCTAATATTTCATCAATTCTATCAAGACCTTCTTCCGGTATGTCGACGTCATCTATACCTGTTGTAAGGCCTACTTTCATTATAACTGAAATTATAAGTTTTGTGACAGAATCCAAGAACTCTCTTCCTTCGTCAGAGCCATAATCCTTTACAATCTTATCTAGTAGTTTACAATTTGACCTGGCCTTAAATGCTGCTCCGTCAATGACTCCCTTTAGAAGTTTTCCTTCTTTTATAACAACATAATTATCAAATTTGCAGTTAGCAAATTCACATTTTTCACATTTTCTGCATGTTTTTGATCTGAACTCCACACTCAAATCCTTTGGAAGTAAGACTTCAAAGAGCTCTTTTCCTGTCCAGGGTTTTGACCTTTCGTTGAATGCTTCGACATCTACTTTATTGTTTAGTATGTCTGATTCGTAAAAGTACTGTTCTACATCTTCAGCAGAAAATTCTGCTCCATCTTTTGTCATAAGATAGGCACCAGAAATATAATCTTGCATACCCCCGATAACAGGCTCTCCAAATCTTGGTGAGATGATGTTCTCCTGGACCTTCATAATTATTCCAGCTTCGCTTCTTGCCTCTTCTGTCTGAGGAAGATGTAAATTCATTTCATCTCCATCAAAGTCAGCGTTATATGGCGGACATACACAGAGATTAAGTCTAAAAGTTTTATATGGCATGACCCTTACTTCGTGGGCCATTATTGACAGTCTGTGAAGTGAAGGTTGTCTGTTGAACAACACAATATCCCCATCTCTCAACTGCCTCTCAACTGTAAATCCAACATCAAGCTCTTCAGCAACGTCGTCTTTTGTAGTATCAGTAATTTTCTTTCTTCTTCCGTCATTTCTTATTACGTAGTTTGCACCTGGATGTGTGTTTGGCCCATTTCTTACAATTATCTTCATTTCTTCCAAGTTATGTGCGGTTACCTTTTCAGGAACTGTTAATTCAGATGCTACAAAGTCAGGCACTCCGACTTCGTTTATACTGATGTATGGGTCGGGAGAAACTACTGTTCTTGCAGAAAAGTCAACCCTCTTTCCTGAAAGATTTGATCTAAATCTGCCTTCCTTCCCAGAGAGTCTCTGTGAAATAGTTTTTAGAATTCTGCCTGATCTGTGTCTTGCAGGAGGAACTCCTGAAGTGCTATTATTAAAGTAAGTTGTTACGTGATATTGCAAAAGTTCCCATAAGTCCTCGACTATAAGCTGTGGAGCTCCTGCGTCTATATTTTCCCTTAACCTCTGATTTATTCTTATGATATCTACTAATTTGTGAGTTAAATCGTCTTCACTTCTGACACTTGACTCAAGAGTTATAGAAGGTCTTACTGTAACTGGTGGAACTGGCAATACTGTTAATACCATCCACTCTGGTTTTGAAACATCTTTATTTACACCAATTAATTCATAATCTTCAAGAGGTATTTTTTCTAAACGTTCTCTGACATCTATGGGGGTTAGTTTGTTTCTTTCCTCGCCCCACTCTTCATAAAATGTATATGGTTTCTCAAACTTGATAGTCCTCTTATCACTGCCGCACCATGGACACACGCTTTTAGCAGCTTTGTCCATTGCCTCTTTTACAATTATTTCCTTATTCTTTAACCTGTCACTTGCTTTCAAGAGTTGTACGTGGAAGTGCTGTCTTTGAGACTCATCAAGTTTTAGCTTCCCGCAGTCTCTGCATACTGACTTCAAAATTTTGTGTACATCTTTAGCATGACCGACATGGATTACAGGCCTTGCAAGTTCTATGTGCCCAAAGTGTCCAGGGCAGTCCCCAAACTTCTGACCACAAGTCTTACATTTTAAACCTGGATCGATTACACCAAGTCTCTGGTCCATTAGACCTTTTTCTATAGGGTATCCATCATCATCATAAGTATCGGCGGTAATTACTCTTAATACCGACATTTTTCTGACGTCTTCAGGAGACAATATTCCAAATTGAATTGTGTCTATTACTTTTGGTACTTTAAACATGATGATCACGCCCTATCCCTAAGTTTTAATTTGGGATCTAAACACATCGATTTTAACTCCTCTAGCAAAAGTTTGAAAGCATAAGACATTTCGACAGGATAAATATCTGTTTCTTCTTCGCAAATTGGGCAATACTCTCTGTTTCTGAGTTTATCATAAACAGCAAGCGAGCCACATTTTCCACATACAAGTATATCAGCTTTGTCAGAAGCGTCAAGTAATCTTTCTTTCAATAATAAGCTTGTTCCGTGCCCAACTAAACAGTCTCTCTCCATCTCACCAAATCTAAGACCTCCTTCTCTGGCCTTACCTTCGGTTGGCTGTCTTGTGAGCATCTGTCTTGGACCACGAGATCTTGCATGGATTTTATCGGCGACCATGTGATGCAGTTTCTGATAGTAACAAACTCCAACAAATATGTCGGCTTCGATTACCTCTCCAGTGATTCCATTGTATAGTCTCTCTCTACCAGTATTCTTGAATCCAAAACTCTGAAGGGTTTGTCTTATGTCTGATTCTTTTTCTCCGGCAAATAATGTAGCGTCTACGGTTTTTGCCTTTAGTGAGCCTGCTTTGCCCCCAATCATTTCCAGTATTTGGCCTACTGTCTTTCTTGAAGGTATAGCATGCGGATTAATTATAAGATCAGGTGTTATTCCATGCTCTGTAAATGGCATATCTTTTTGCGGACATAGGAATCCTAAAACTCCCTTCTGGCCGTGTCTTGATGCAAATTTGTCCCCGAGCTCAGGTATTCTCTCGTCTCTGGCTTTTATCTTAACAAGTTTGTTTCCATCTTCAGTTTCACTCAATAACACTAAATCGATGATTCCTTTTTCTGAAGGCCTTACCCCAATTGAAGTCTCTCTTCTACCTTCAATAGCTGTTCCAAACTCATCAAGTTCTTCTAAGAACCTTGGTGGACTTGTTCTTCCAATCAAAACGTCTCCACCCTTTACTCTAGACTCAGGCCTTATGAATCCATCAATATCAAGATTTTCATAAGCGTCAGGCCCTCTGTATCCGCTTACGGACTCATCCGGCATCTCAAACTTATCCTGTTGGCCACCGGGGTATCTTCTCTCGTCTGAGTCATATGTCCTAAAGAAAGTAGTTCTTCCAAGACCTCTGTCTACTGAACTCTTGTTAATAATAAGTGCATCTTCTATATTATATCCTAGATAAGAAAGTACCGCAACTACAAAGTTTTGACCTGCAGGCCTGTTGTTAAATCCTACTGCGTCCATAACTTTTGTTTTAACGATAGGCATCTGAGGATAGTACATCAAATGACCCCTTGTTTCAACTTTAAGTTTGAAATTAGATTGTGAAAATCCAAGACTCTGTTTTCCCATTCCTGCTCCGTAAGAGTTTCTTGGTGCGGCGTTGTGTTCTGCAAATGGAACTATTGATGCACAGACTCCAAGAATTGATGGAGAATAAATTTCAAGATGAGTGTATTCGGGGGTCAAATCGTCTTCTGTGAGCGCGATAAGGGTGTTTTCTTCCTCTTCAGCATCCAAATACTCAATAATTCCCTCGGCTATTAGATCTGACCAGCTTTTGGACCTTCTTTCAATTGCTTTTACATGCTCTTCAGTTAAAAGAGGCTTACCATTTTCTACAATGATAAGTGGCCTTCGGACTCTTCCTGGGTCACAGTTAATGTGAATCTCATTTGTCATTTGGTAGTAAACAATGTTTGCTTCATTGTCTATCTTTCCTTTTCTTCTGTCATTTCTTACAGTATCAGTGAATGTTTTTCCGTCTTTTACAAATCCAATTAGATTACCATTTAAGTAAATGTAAGTCATTACTTTAAGGCCGGCTACATCTGTAATCTGCTCCAAGCCCAAAGAAAATAGATAATTCTGGATATCGAGTTCATTCGACCCAATGGATATGTAAGACATCAAAGCCATGTTTTTTACAAGACCGCAGTTTGGTCCTTCTGGTGTTTCACTTGGGCATATTCTTCCCCAGTGAGTTGGATGAAGATCCCTAGCTTCAAAGTGGGGTTGTGTTCTTGAAAGTGGAGAAAGAACTCTTCTAAGGTGCGAGAATCTTGACATGAAGTTAGTATCATCCATAAGCTGACTGATACCCATTCTGCCACCAGGCCAAGTTCCAGTTGCCATTGCATATCTGATTCTTTCTGTCAAAACGTCTGCCCTAACAGACTTCTTTACAAAGTCACCTTCGTTTCCTTCTTCAAATCTGCCTCTTGCATATGTCCTTTCAAGCTGATATTTTATATCCCTTGTAAGTTGAACGAATGATAATCTGAATAAATTTTCTAAAAGATCTCCTGCTAATTTTAATCTCTTGTTCGCATAATGATCCTTGTCATCTGACTCTCTCTTACCAAGTGAAAGTTCAATGACCCTGTTTGCCATTATACCAAGGTAATAGGCTTTTCTTAATCTGTCTGCCTCTTCTGTACCAATGTGTGGCAAAAGATATTTATCGAGAGCCATTTCAGCCCGTTTTAATCTGTACTCTTTCTGCTGACCCATGGCTAGTCTCTTACCAAGATAATCTAGTGCAAGTTCCTTGTCTGTTATGTCCATTGATTCTTCCAAGTTATCCAAAAGTTCCTTCTGGATATCTTTTTCAGAAGACACTGAATTGACTATATCAATATCCTTCTCAAGACCTAATGATTTCATCAAAGTTACAAATGGCATCTTTCCAGGAAGAGATGGGAATGAAACTCTAAGAAGTCCATCTTTTTTTCTCTCTACTGTGACTAATGCCCTAAATCCACTTCTTGTTGAAAATACTTTTGCGATAGCAACTGACAATCTTTCGTCAATTTCAACTAATATCCTGTTTGGTGCCAAATCTTCTATAGCAACTACAACTCTTTCTGCACCATTAATTATGAAATACCCACCGGGGTCCCTTGCGTCTTCTCCTTTCAAAATCAGGTCATCTCTCCCCAATCCATTGAGACTACACGCTTGTGACTTTAACATGATAGGAAGTTTACCAATCTCTACCTCTACTGGCTCTCTTTCCTTTTCATCTATAACAGGTATAAACTCTAGATAAAGAGGAACAACATAGGAAAGACTCCTAAGCCTTGCTTCTTGCGGGAAAAAATCTCTCTTTGAACCATCTGCTTCCTTGTATATTGGCTCTCCCGCCCTTATCTTACCAAATTTAACATGAAAACCTTCAATATCGGTATCAATCTTAGCTTGTTCATTAATAACTTCCTGAAGTCTTCTTCCGACAAAATCATTAAAAGAATCAAGATGCTGCCTTACGAAACCTTTTTCATTAAAAAATGATTCAATAACTACCCATCTATCCAACTAATATCACCTCTATTCCTCCCCGGGCTCCTCTTCGATTATTTCATCAACTAAATCTTCTTCCAATCCTTGCTTTATATCTTCGCCAATGACATATCTGTAGAAAACGCTCTTTCCTGCAGGAGAGTCGGCCCTCACAATTTTTATTACATCTCCAGATTTAGCCCCAATAATCTTTACAACAGGATCAGTATCTAAGATTAGGGGAAGTTTGTCATGTGTTACATTAAATCTCTGCAGAATCTCGTTAGATTCTTCTTCTGTAAGAATAGTATGTTCAGGAACAAATTCATTATCCAATATATTAATCTTTTTTTTCGTCATTATTACCTCTCCTTGGATGTGACGGGCTCGAGGGGATTTGAACCCCCGACTCCCGGCTTAAAAGGCCGGTGCTCTAGCCAGACTGAGCTACGAGCCCGTATAAAAGGAGTTTTTTTTACAAAAAGCCTCTTCAGGGTGCAGATTTCAGTTTTTGGAATTGAAAATGGAGTGCTATTTAAGCTTTTCGGTGACTTCCTGAAGACGCTTACAAGAATTTTATCACCTTATTTTCATATTAATGGCTAATTTGCCTTTATCCTATAATTATAATCATTATGGCGCCCGAGTCGGGATTTGAACCCGAGTCACAAGAGTGACAGTCTTGGATGATGGGCCGGGCTACACCACTCGGGCATAATAATGCAAATCCATCAATATGAAATGCATATTTAAGCCTTTCCATCTTCGTTCACAGAAACTCTTTTAAGATATTTCTAGTTAAATTTGTAAAGGTGATTTCGTGAATCCAAAGGTAATGACTCATAGTAAAAATATTACAAAAGAAAAAAACAGCAGAGGGTTCTCGTTAGGAGAATTGAGGGAAGCAAATATTAATGTTAATCGTGCAAATTCCCTTGGTATAATTTTAGATTTTAGAAGAGGCACTGTCCGTGAAAATAATGTAGCTCTCCTAAAAGATTTACTCAATAAAAATGTTGAAGCCAAAAAACAGAGAAAAGTCGATGCAGAAAAACTGACTGGGGAAGTTAAAGAAAAAGTAAAGCCTGAAAAGGTAAAAAAGAAAACTGCTCCAAAAAAAGTTGCACCCAAAAAAGAAGAAGTTATTAAAGAAATTAAGCAGGAAGCTAAAGAAGTAAAGGCTGAGAAAGCAAAGAAGGCACCTGCAAAAAAGAGCGCACCAAAGAAAGAGACTACAGAGAAAAAGAAAACTGAAGCTAAAGAAGTAAAGCCTGAGAAAGCAAAGAAGGCACCTGCAAAAAAAAGCGCACCAAAGAAAGAAAAGAGTAAATCAGAAAATTAAATAACAAAAGTTTAATAGAGGCTCTTAAGTTAGTCCTCTATACTATTTTTTAATCGTATTCTCTCCAAGTATAATTGCACTTTGTGCATCTATAAAATTTTGTTGCCGGTTCATCTCCACTTCTAGTTTGTAGCATCCACCAGTAAGCTTCTCTGTTGTGGCATTTTTTACATTCTTCCTTAACTTTTGGCATTGCCATGTTATTATTTTCTATAATAACAACTTCATCATCAGAATTATTTTTTTCAGTATGTTCAAACCTACTTTTTTCATCTATGTCTTTCTCATAGCCACATCTACAAGCGTATAGAGACTTGCCCTCTTTTTTATTAACGCGTAAAAGAGTACCGCAATTTGGACAAAATTCCATTAAATGCTCACCAAAAAGAAGGGCTAAACGTGGTTTATAAACGTTTCTAATTAACATATCTTTTGTTCTTTTACAAGATTAATTAATAGAAAAGAAATCAAGGATAAAACTAATGAGAAATATAGAGGATAATTCATCCCCAAAACTTTCCACAAAATACCTGCAATAAAAGAAGCTGGGAAAGCCATTAGTCCGGTAATAAGTTGAAAAGACCCCAAAGAAGTGGCCCGATAGTCCAAAGGGCATATTTCAGAGGCTAATGTTTTTTGTGATACCTCGATAGCTGATTTGTAGAGGCCATAAATACAGAATATCAACACAATCCCTATAAAATTCCTTGTAAAGATCAGACTACCGCAGACAATTGCAAAAGATAAATAAGAAATCATCAATACTTTTTTCCTCCCAATTTTATCTGCCATTCTCCCAAATGGATATGAAGAAATTGTGCTTGATACTGTGAAAATCAAATAGAATATCGGAACTGTATATATTGAAAATCCAATGTCTTTGACATATAATAAAAAGAAAGAGTAGCTGAAAGCTCCTAATGAGAATAATCCATTTACAAATACGAAAAATCTAAAGTTTTTATCAAAGATATTTATTGAAAAGGCCCTTTTCTGAACTTCAAATTTTTTCTCTTTTATAAAAAGATAGATTATTATAACAGAAAAAAATGAAGGAATTGACGCCAAAAGAATAAGATTCCTAAATCCAAGATATTTTAATAATAATATAGATAAAGTAATTCCGACAATTGCACCAAAGTTATCCATTGCTCGGAGAAATCCAAAGTTTGCGCCCCTGTTGTCATTTGAGGAAAGTTCTGCAATCATTGCATCCCTAGGTGCACTTCTAATTTTACCAGCCCGATCCAAAGCTTTGAACGGGATAAGGTATAACCAAGTTGGAGAAATTGCGTAACCAAATCTAGCCACCCCTGAAGATATGTATCCCGTCCAGACAAATATTTTTCTTTTTCTAAATTTGTCCGATAGAAAACCAGAAAATGCGCTAGAGATTGAAACTAAAGCATCTCCTATGCCGTCTATTAGCCCTAATACTACAACATCAGCACCTAAGAAAACAGTGACAAACAAAGGCCATATTGGGTAAATCATGTCAGAGCCCAAATCGTTTAAGAAAGAAGCTAATGAGAAAACATGTAGCTCTTTTTTATTTTCTTTTTCATTTTTCATTGGTTCTCCTCTAGACCGCTTTGTAAATTTCAACAATCTTCATTTTAAGGCCTTATAACTCTTTTTCTTGATGAAGAAAATCTCATCATTTGTCAAAAGATATCTTAAGAATTGATGGAACTAGTAGTACACGGTGCCAAGGCACACAGAAAATAAATTAAAAAAATAAGAAAAGAAAAAATAAATTTTTAATTTATGGTATAATAAGGTCTCTTTCTCCAGCAGGGACGAACTCCCTCATGGCACCTCTTCCGAACTCCTTTGTAATGTTTGCGAAGTCGAAAGGTAGTGACCTGTCGGCGAATGCGACCTTTATGTGTGGTGACAGTGCCCATGCGTCTCCTCTTGCGGAGTGAGCTGCTGCAACAATACCAGTGTATGCGCTCTGGTGTCCTACGTTCATTGCGTAGCTTGGGTAGTTACCTCCCCTAAGCTCGAATGGTAAACCTTCATCAGACCTGTATGAGAAGGTGTTTGAAGCACCAATCTGATCCTGAAGGTCGTATCCGTAGAATCCGAATCTTCCCATCTGTTCCTTGTGTATGTTACATGCAAGGTACCATGCTGAAAGACCAGCTTGAGCGTTACCTGTTGCCATGGATACACTTGTTCCGGCTGCTGCTGAGATACATGTAGCCCTCTGTGATCCACCGAAGTGTGTTTCCATAACTGCTGGGTAAAGTTCATACTGCTCTAGACAGTACATAGCAACATCTGTTCCGATGTCGTTTATGAGTTTTACACTTGGTTTCTGCTTTGCGAGATCGCCATACTTGTCCTTTACGTGCTCCATTCCCCAGTATACAAAGTCTTCGAGGATGTTATCGGTGTATGCGGCTGTTGCATACTGTGTGAATCCGACACCACCAGACATGTATGATCCGAGGTATATCTGATCGTAAATTAAAGCAGCAAGTGCAATTGCCTCAAGTGAGTGTCTTGCTGGGTCATCTGGGTACTTGGCCATGGACTGTGCACAGTCTGTTACGATTCCGTACATAAGTCCACCAGGCTCGTTTGGACCTCTTGCTCTTCTTGCTGGCATCATGTCAGACATCTGTATGACTGAACCGTGCTTTGCAGCATATGCGAAATCTCCAGTTGCAGCTTCTCCGGCACATAGGTTGTATGCACCAATGAATGCCATACCGATCTGCATTGCGCTCCATCTAGAAACTGTTCCTCCGTCACAGACTCTTCCAACAACTGTTGGAATTCTAACTACCTGCCACATTGATTTTCCAATAGCCTTCTTAAGTTGGGCTGCTTGGTCTGCAGGGAATTCTTTGTTTATGTCGATAACGAATCTTGAATCAATTTCATCAATTAATTCATCGTTTCCAGAGTATACTTTTACGTATGAGTCTTTTACCAATCTTGGGTCAGTTTCAACCATGTGTTCCTGAATGACAGCTGCACCAGGCATTGCATGGTTTACTACTTCAAGATAGTGGTTAATTGTTTCTGGTGTGACTTCTTTACCGAGTCTCTTTTCAAGAATGTTGTGTGGTGAGTCAAGTCCTACGAGGATTGTCCTTCTCATATCGTCCCATGCTTGTTGCATAGCAGCGTTGTTTACGAAGTGAAGGTCATCCATGTTAGCTATAGTGTCTGTGTGTGAAAGCTGGTAAGGCATTAATACTCTCTGACCTTGTGGCATACCTACTGATGGGTTGTA
>CAZUMN010000002.1:0-70284 GCA_964621955.1 uncultured Thermococci archaeon | reverse complement strand
ACGTCGATTAACTGGGGTGCAAATATTGTGGAGTATTGTGACTGTATGCCTTTCCCAGGAAAGACCATCAGGGAAAATACCGGGATATATCTATCAAAGGACATAGTCGCAATTGATAAAGCCTTTTTGGATGATGCTAAAAAGGATACGTTTATGATAGATGGAAGACCGGACCCAGAAATACAGGCCATAGAAGGGGAAAAAATTGGCATAGGCAAAATGGGATATGAAAGAGTATTGCTATAAAATTTATGACCAGAAGTGTTGGGAACCCCCTCCGTTTGGCCCATTTTCAGGATTAGGGGAGGGGGTTCTTTAGGAGCTCCTCTTGTCTTTGCCAAGTGAAATCGCGAATTTCCATGGCAAGAGACATATTTATGCATTGATGATACGTGACAGTTGCTGCAACAACTATCACTAGTGGATAATAATATTAACTTATATATAAAGTTATCGGTTAACAATGACTACAAATAGTGAGAAATAATAATGATTATCATAAAAAACAACATAAACTTTTAAAATAAGAGGATATAAAAAAATTGATTCCTATGAAAAAGATTCTGATTGGTGGGAAATGGATTGACACAAAAAATTACATAGACATAATAAATCCCTATAACGGAAAATCTGTAGATAGCGTATCAAAGGCATCTTCAGATCATCTAAAAGAAGCTGTTGACTCGGCAGTGCGAGGAAGTAAGGCTATGAAGGGCCTTAGCCGCCACAGGAGATATGAGATACTATCAAAAACTGCAGAGTTGATGTTGGAAAGAAAAGATGAGATTGCTAAGACAATGGCTTTAGAGAGTGGAAAGCCTCTTGCTTACTCAAAGGGTGAGGTGTCAAGGGCTTATGAAACAATTGTATTGTCTGCAGAAGAAGCAAAAAGACTCGGGGGCGAAGTAATACCTTTTGATGCTGCACCTACGAGCTCTGACAAGTATTGTTTTTACATAAGAGTCCCTGTAGGTATTGTATTGTCCATTACGCCATTTAACTTTCCCTTAAATCTTGTGTGCCACAAGATTGGGCCAGCTATAGCTGGTGGGAATAGCGTAATACATAAACCTGCGTCGAAAACTCCTTTGACCTCTCTTCTTCTGGGGGAGATCCTTTTAGAAGCAGGACTACCAAAAGAGGCGATTAATAT
Source organism: uncultured Thermococci archaeon (assembly GCA_964621955.1). GTDB lineage: Archaea > Methanobacteriota_B > Thermococci > Methanofastidiosales > Methanofastidiosaceae > Methanofastidiosum. Next base: position 69,131 of record CAZUMN010000002.1, on the reverse strand, counting down.
TGTTATTTGTTCAGCTGAAGATGCTGAAAACTACCTCGTTAAGAATCCATTGATTAGAAAAATTTCATTCACAGGAAGTAAATTAATAGGAGAAAGAATTGCATCTAACGCAGGTTTAAAGAAACTTTCGATGGAGCTAGGCTCAAACTCGGGAGTAATCATTGATGAGAATTCAGATATTAATAAAGCTGTATCTGCTGTTAAAGTTGGGGCTTTTGGATATTCTGGACAAGTTTGTATTCACTGTCAACGGGCTTATGTCCATGATAGTGTCTATGAAGAATTTAAGAAAAAGATTGTAGATGTTGCAAATAATCTTGTCATTGGAGATCCGCTAGAAATTGGCACAGATATTGGACCTATGATTGATGAGAAAGAGATAGTCAGAATCAAATCATGGCTAGATGAAGCAAAATCCCAAGGTGCAAAGATTCTCTGTGGCAATGAAAGAGAAGGCTTTGCGTTTAAGCCAACAGTGATAGAAAAAGTAACTGAAGAAATGAAGATAGTAAAAGATGAAACATTCGGTCCCACGCTGGCACTTATACCATTTAGTGATTTTAAAGAAGCGGTAAGTAAATTAAATAATTCGATATATGGATTACAGGCAGGTGTTTTTACTGAAAATCTCAGGAATGCATACTATGCGATTGACAATCTAGAGGTGGGAGGGGTCATGATCAATGATGTCCCAACTTTCAGGATTGATTTAATGCCTTACGGTGGATTAAAGGGCTCTGGATATGGCAGGGAAGGGCCAAAATATGCTGTTGAAGAGATGACAGAAATAAAGTGTGTAAGGTTCCACCTTTAGAATATTTAAAAAATATAATTATGAGGATTTTAAATCCTCTTGTCTATTTCAGTGTATGGAATAAATTCACCGACGTGTGCGTATGCTGGCCTAATTATCTTCTTGCCCGATATAAGTTCTTCAATTCTGTGGGCACACCACCCAGGAATTCTTCCCATTGCAAATAAAGGTGTATACATCTCTTTAGGTATGTCAAGGCAGTGGTACACAAATCCGGAATAGAAATCAACGTTTGCAGTTATTACTTTGTTAGATTTCTTTACTTCATAAAATACCTCAGGCCCCACATGTTCTATAAGCTCATACAACTTAAATTCGTCCATTCTCTTCTTATCCTTTGCAAGCTCCCTTGCTTTTGTCTTTAGAATAACTGTTCTTGGATCTGACTTAGTGTAAATTGCATGCCCGAGCCCATAAAGTACACCCATCCCATCGAAAGCCTTTCTTTCAAGGATTTTTTTTAGGTAATCTTTTACCTCTTCTTCATCTTCCCACTCTCTGACGTTATCTTTGATATCCTTCATCATTGCCATGACGCTTTTATTTGCACCGCCGTGTAGTGGGCCTTTTAGAGATCCAATCCCCGCAGATATAGCAGAATAGGTGTCAGTTCCGGACGAAGTAACTACATGAACTGTGAATGACGAGTTATTACCTCCTCCGTGCTCAGCGTGAAGAATTAAAAGAATGTCAAGTGTATCAGCTTCGAGCTTAGTAAAATTCCCATCTTCTCTCAGCATGTAAAGAAAATTTTCTGCTGTTGAATAATCTGGATTATGATTTCTGAGTATTAGGTCCTTACCTTTGAAATAATGTCTTCTGGCATGGTAAGCGTATGCAACAATTGATGGGAATTTAGCTATTAACCCAACGCTTTGCCTCAAAACATTGTCTATACTTATATCGTCTGCTTTTTTATCCAGAGCATAAAGAACTAAGACGCTCCTTGCAAGTTTGTTCATTATATCGTTACTTGGGAAGTGAAGTATTACATCGTTAGTGAAATTGACAGCTAGATCTCTGTTACTGACCATTAATTCATTGAAGTACTCTAGCTCTTCCCATGTAGGCAATTTTCCAAAGAGAAGAAGGAAAATGATTTCTTCAAATCCATGTCTATTTTCTTTGGATATGGCATCTACTATGTCCTCAATTTTTATGCCCCTATATGCAAGTCTACCTTCTAATGGTGTAAAAACTCCATCTTTTTTTTCATAACCTGTTACATCGGATATTTTAGTAAGTCCAACTAATACCCCGCTCCCGTCTTCATTCCTCAATCCTCTTTTGACATCAAATTTAGGATAAAGTTCAGGAGTAATTTGGTTATTTACCTTGGCATAGTCTACCAGTTTCTCAAACATTTAAACACCTTTTTAATAAAAATCTTGACATATGTCTTGTAATAATTTATTTTTTTCTTCTAATGTTTGATATTTAAGATTTTCGGTGGAGCAATAATTAAAAATAAATCAAAGTGTTAATTATGCCAAAATAGAAATAAAAGAAGTAAATGGTGGGGTCGCTGAGATTTGAACTCAGGTCCCAAGCTCCCAAAGCTCGAAGGATAGGCCAAGCTACCCCACGACCCCAATAAGTCCATCTTTAAATACATCGCTTATAAGATTTTCGTTTAACTAATTATTTGATTATGATTCTTTCTCCTGTGACCATATAATGTATTTTTTCTGAAATCTTACAGACATGATCCCCGCATCTTTCGAGGTATCTCCCAATTAGCATGTAATGGGTATAGTAACTTATACTTTTAGGATTCTCAATCATGTAAGATATGCATTCACGCAATATTGTATGAAAAAGATCGTCTACTGTGTCATCTCTTTTCCACATATCGTCAATTATAGTCAAATCCTCAGTTTCATACGCCTTGATTACATCCTCTAACATGCCTAAAACTATATCGCCCATGACACACACAGTTTTTAATCTAGGAAATTCTTTATTAAATGATATCTCCCTTATATCCTTTGATATATCCTTAGAGTATATACCAATCCTTGTAAGATATGTATTCATCTTCAAGGTAGATATTATGGCTCTTAAATCTCTGGCAACTGGTTGATACAAAACTATTAACCTTTGTGCATCGTCTTCAATTTTGTAATCAAATTCTCTAATATCTCTCCTTTGACTGATTACTTTTTCTGCAATAGTAATATCTGAAGTTTTAAGGGCATCAAGTGACTCTTTTAACATTTCTTTGGAGAGATTTGACATTTCAACTACATCAGATTTAAGCTGATTTAATTCTTCAACAAATTTTTCTCTCATTTTTCTCAACCTATCCAAATCTTCCCATTATATATTTTTCAGTTAATTCCTCTTTAGGATTTTCAAATATCTCTTGAGTTTTCCCAAATTCTATGAGTTTTCCCAAATACATTAAACCCGTATAATCACTTATTCTGGCTGCCTGTTGCATATTGTGTGTAACAATCACGACAGTATATTTTTTCTTTAATTCGTCAATTAAATCTTCTATTTTTGTTGTTGCTATAGGATCTAATGCAGAACATGGCTCGTCCATTAAAATTATGTCTGGCTGAATAGCTAGAGCTCTTGCAATACAAAGCCTCTGTTGTTGCCCTCCGGATAATCCCATTGCCGATTCAGTTAATCTTTCACAAACTTCGTCCCACAGCGCTGCATCTTTTAGACTTTTTTCAACGATATTGTCAAGGTCTTTTTTATTTTTAATACCGTGAATTTTTGGACCGTATGCGATATTATCATATATAGATCGGGGAAATGGATTTGGTTTCTGGAAGACCATGCCAATTTTACTTCTTAAGGCCACAGGGTCAACTTTTGGGTCAAGTATATTCATTCCTTTCCAAATTACTTCACCTTCCATTCTACAGCCATCGATTTCCTCATTCATACGATTAAGTGCTCTAAGCAACGTGCTTTTCCCACAGCCACTAGGCCCAATGAAAGCTGTTACCTTGTTTTTCGGTATGTCCAATGAAACTTTATTGACTGCAAGCATATCAGAATAATAAACATTCAAATTTGATATTACCAATGCTCCATTATCATTTTTTTCTTTTGATTCCATCCATTATCACCAAACAATTTAATATCATTTCTACCAATCTCTATTGGCTTGTGAACGCTGACGTATAATTATAGCCAAGAGATTCATTGTGAATAAAATTATCAATAATATTATTATAGTACTTGCAGCAAGATTTTGGAACTGTACTTTAGGGTGCCTTGTCCAGAAAAATATTGTAACTGGCAAAGCCAAGAATCCATCAAAGATACTATCTGGAGCAGTTTTAGCAAACACTGATGCTATGAACAAAATAGGGGCAGTTTCACCTATTGCCCTAGAGAGCGCTAGTATTGAACCTGTTAGTGTTCCTGGTAATGCGTAGGGTATTACATGATGTCTAACTGTCTGCCATTTTGTAGCCCCAAGCCCTCTTGCTGCCTCCCTAAATGATTTTGGTATACCCTTTAGAGCTTCTTCTGTAGTAACTATTATAATTGGCATAATCATCAATGATAAAGTCAAACTACCGGACAAAACACTAGTTCCAAATCCAAAGATACGGACAAATACAGTCAATCCAACTAAACCAAATACTATTGATGGGACTCCAGCCAAGTTTTGTATTAGTCTTCTTAAAATCCTTGTGTAGGCGTTGTCTTTTGCAAATTCAGTTAAGTATACCGCAGCTCCAACACTTACAGGTAAAGAGAAAATCATGGATAATCCAACAAGATAAATTGATCCAAGAATAACAGGATATATTCCTGCTATGGCAGGAATAGAACTTGGGTATGATGTTAAGAAATTAAGATTAATTCCAGATAATCCTTGCTCTAGGATAGAGAACATTAAAAAACCTAAGAAGACTACTGCAAATACTAGACAAAGCCCAACTGAAGCTATGCCTAGTTTACCGATTTTATGCCTAAATCCTAAGGTATTTTCTGATTCAATTTTTTTGATTTCCAGATTATTATTTTGAGAAGAAATTAATTTTATATTTGATTTTCTTTTCTGAATATTTATTATATTTATTTTTTTCTTGTTCTTTGAAGCTGTTCCACCTGCATTTTGAATTCTTAAAACGACAAGTCCTGCAATATAATTGATAATATATGTAATTGCAAATAATACAAGACCGATTGCAAATGCTGCACTAACAGCTAATCCAGGAGGTATATCCCCAGTTGCTACTTGCGCTATATAAGCAGTCATAGTTTGAACTTGGCTTAAGGGATTTAGAGTGAGCCTTGCTACATTTCCAGCAGCCAATGCCACAACCATTGTCTCCCCCAAAGCTCTTGCTAAACCAAGTAGTATTGAAGCAATTATACCACTTGAAGCAGCTGGCATTACAACTTTTATTGCTGTTTCCCATTTTGTTGCCCCTATTGCAAGACTTCCTTCTTTCAATTCCCTAGGGACGGCCCTCATAGAGTCATCTGAAACACTAACAATTATTGGAAGGATCATTACTGACATTACAATAATTGCACTAGCAGCGTTAAAATAACTGGCCCCGAAATACTCTCTTAAAATTGGACTAATTACTATAAGGGCAAAGAATCCGTATACTATTGAGGGTATGCCAGCCAATAGTTCGATAATTGGTTTAGCTATAGAACTAATTTTTTTATTTGCAAATTGGGTAAGATATACTGCAGCCCCAACGCCAAGCGGAGTTGCAATTAAAATAGACCCTCCAGCAACTAGAATTGTGCCTGAGAGTAAAGGAAGTATACCAAAACTTGGATCTGTTCCATTAGGCGTCCATTTTGTACCTGTGAAAAACTGAAGAATGCTCACTTTGGGACTTAAAAAAAAGTCAATAGAGCCATTAACCAATGTGTATAATATAGCTAGGCTGACAACTATTGCAAGGCTTGCCGCAATAAATATCAGTTTTACTATCAATGTTTCTCTTAAATCCACCTTTTTGTGAAATGGATTATTTCCATTGAAGTATGCTCTATTGGATTTACCTAACATACGGGGCCACTCTTAGCTTAGTTTTGCAAGTTGTGCTGGTATTATTTTTGGATCAACTAAGGATACCTTGACGTATCCAACTTGGGGTACGACAGTTTGTCCTTCTTCACTTAGAATGTACTTGAGGTAAGCATTTATAGCTTTTCCCTTATCTGTTGAATTGTTTGGTACACCGTTTGTGTATATGTGCAAGGGTCTTGCCATTGGATATTTTGCTACATTTTCAATTGATGCTTCTACAAATTCATCTCCAGATTTCTTAGCAATCTTTACAATTTTTAATTGACCAGGATTTTCAATTATGTATGCGTATCCAAAGTAACCTATTGCATATTTGTTTGATTTTATTGCATCGAGGATAACGTTATCGTCTGCGCTTGGGTTGTATACTCCATCGCCCAACTCGAGTCTTGTCTTTGCAACTTGAGTTGCTTTTCCCCAATCTTTAATGATGCTTTCAAAGAAGTAGTCGTATGTTCCACTTGCTTCGTCAGGTGCATAAATTGTTATCTTTGCGTGTGGAGCACCTTTCTCTTTTAATCCAGGAACTTCATCCCAGTATACTGCAGGACTATCGTTTGTGAAAATCTTGTAAAGCTGGTCGTATGTAAGTTCAGTTGCCCATGTATTCTCGTTGTTAACTACTACTGCCAATACATCGTATGCTACAATCCATTTTGTTGGAAGAACACCACTACAAGCTGCTGTTGCAGTACCATCTGGGTTGACTAATGTTTCATCACAGCCTACGCTCTTGTAGTCTGAACTTTTCATTAGCCTGCTTGCATCGCCTAAATCTGCCTCTCCTTTAAGTAAGGAGTTCAATCCGTGGCTTGATCCCCCACCAGAAACAGATATCTGTGCACCTTCAAATTGTTCTGCCCAAGCGATTGCTAAAGGTAGAACTGTGCTCGAACCTGTCTGGCTGAGTTTAACATTTGATTGCGTTGATGTGTTTTGAGTACAGCCGGAAAAGACCATACCGAAAACAATAACGGCCATCACTAATCCAAATATTCCCATTCTTTTTCCATCCATGGTATATCACCGAATTAATTAACTTTAGATCTCTTATAATACTTCTCGACTTATAGTATATAAGGATACATATCAAAATATTATCTCAATACCTCTATATATACTATATTAATTATACAGAAATATTTATATAATAACTAGAAATCTATAAATCGATTAAATGGAAATAAGAAAGGTTCAGATTACAGGTGGCTCTTCTTTTGTTATTACATTACCTAAAGAGTGGATTAAATCATTAAACATAAAGAAGAATGATTCACTTGGCCTAATAGTCCAAAAGGATGGAACTCTGCTTGTAACACCGGACAAAGTAATTGAGAAAAAAAGAAAGGAAAAGGAATTTATTGTTGATTCTGATACTGATAAAACCTTTCTATTCAGACTTCTAGTTGGTGCTTATGTTATGGGTTACTCTGATATTGCTATAAGGTCCAATGAGACAATGCCCCCCCAGATTAGAGAAGCAATTCGAATGTTTACACAAATTGCGATAGGCCCTGAGATTGTTGATGAAGAGCCAAATCTTTTCGTTGTGAAAGATCTATTAAGCCCGATGGAAATGCCTTTTGAAAAGACTGTTAAGAGGATGTATTCCCTTGTTGAAAGCATGCACAAGGATGCGATTAAATCACTAAAAACTAACAACAAAGAATTAGCCCAAAACGTTGTTTCAAGGGATTTTGAAGTTGATAGACTCTACTGGCTTGCCACCCACCAATATAATGTAATCCTCACTGACGTACTGCTCTCAAAAAAAATGGGCTTGAGCCAGGAGGAAGCAAGTTATTTCTTTTTGATAAGCAGGATCCTAGAAAGAATTGGGGACCATGCATCTATCCTTGGCGAGAATGTTCTAAAAGTAATAGACAAACTCAATCCAGATATAATTCAAGATATAGAATCAGCAAGCACTCTAGCCTTAGATATCTTCTCAAAGAGTTTTGAATCCCATTTCAAAAAGAATATCAAAAAGGCTAATGATAATATTGATGCAGTGGATAAATTACTGGAAAAATGCGAAGAGATAAATAACAAGGTTTTAAATCTGGGAATTGAAGCTATTCCAGTAGTATATATCGTTGAAAGTATTAGGAGAACAGGTGAATACTCCGGGGACATTTCAGAGCTTACCATCAACTATTTAATATTAAAAAATTAAAATATTTATTTTATCCCTTTGATAAACACTTTTAATTTGTCTTCATGGTCACCTATTAGTTCTTTCCTTGTAATAGTTAATTTCGCCAAGGGGGTAATCCCAATATAATCCTCCATATCCCCAAATGCCTTGGCATCGCCAGAACTACCGCAAGTGCAAAAGAATGCCACATTCTTGAACTTACCCTTGTTTTCATTAATAAAGGTTCTAACTGCAGGGACCATGAATGCAGCCCAGATTGGAGTTCCAATAGCAATAAGATCATATTTTTCCAGATCTTTTTGCATTTCTCGGATAGTAGTTAAGTTTTTAGAACGAGCATCTCTCCCCGACTTTAGCCATCCTATTATTCCTTTCCTGTTTTTATTATCTATTATTTCCTCGATGTCACAATTCATCTTACTAGAAATCTCTTCTGCGATTTTCTTAGTACTCCCTGACCTAGAATAGTAAACAACAAGTGTTTTCATAAGAACAAATTTTTTTTAGCACTTATAAGTCTTATGAGAATCAAATATTTGGCAATAATACCTTTAAAGTAGAAATTAGAACAGGTAATACTATTAAAATATTATAGATAAGTCTTATATATCCCTGATAATACTATTTTTCTGGACGAGTAAAAGATACGGCCAGTTGTTTTAAATTAAATGGAGGAATACACATAATTGAACCACAGATTAACTTTCCCGTTGAGGACAGAGACGATGAGCAGCCTCTCTTCATTCCTGAAGAAGACTACGATGAAGAGTAAATATATTAATTAATCTTTTTTGATATAATTAAATTTAAACCCATATAATATAATGATCCTATAATAGAAGGATGCTAACCGAAAACTATTTTAAGATTATATTTATAGGAAAATGGGGGGCTTTTATTGCCAGAAAAAAAGTTAAGGATATTGATAGCAAAGCCAGGACTTGACGGCCATGATAGAGGGGCGAAGGTAGTTGCTAGGGCTTTGAGAGATGCAGGAATGGAAGTAATCTATACTGGACTCAGGCAGACTCCTGAAAGCATAGTGGAAACAGCTTTACAAGAGGATGTGGATGCCATAGGACTCAGTATTTTATCGGGGGCGCATAACCACCTGTTTAAAAAAGTAATAGACCTTCTAAAGAAAGAGGGTGCAGAAGATATTCCTATTTTTGGCGGAGGCATTATCCCTGAGGACGACATGACTTACCTTACAGATATTGGGGTTAAGAAAATATTTGGGCCTGGAACGAGTACTGAGAAAATTGTCACTTACATAAAAGAAATGACTAATAAATAAATATAATAAAGAGTGCCTAAAATGAACTCATTTGATGAACTAATAAAACGCATGAGCTCAGGAGAAAGAAGGGCACTTGGGAAGATTATTACATTAATGGAAAATGATTCCTCTTCTTCTGCTTATATTATTCCTCAAATACATAATTTGACTGGCAATGCCCATATTGTAGGGATAACTGGACCCCCCGGTTCAGGTAAGAGTAGTATTGTTGATAAGTTAGTATCCTGTTACAGAAATGATGGCCTTAAAGTAGGGGTTATTGCTATTGACCCTACGAGCCCTTTCACAGGAGGGGCGATTCTTGGAGACAGAATAAGAATGAAAAGACACTATACCGACAAAGATGTATTTATTAGAAGTATGGCAACTAGGGGGAATCTTGGAGGGCTTTCCGAAGCGACCGGTAATACAATCAAAGCACTTGACGCCTTCGGAAAAGATGTGATTATAATTGAAACAGTTGGTGCAGGGCAGGTAGAAGTTGATATTGTTAAGGTAGCCGATACAGTTGTTGTTGTTTCTGTCCCAAGTATGGGGGATAGCGTCCAAACGCTGAAAGCAGGAATCATGGAAATAGGTGACATATTTGCCGTCAATAAGGCTGACATCGAGGGCGTTGAGAAATGTATAATAGAAATCAGAATGATGCTAGAACTTTCAGAGAAAAAAGGGAGATGGGCCCCGCCCATAATAAAAACATTTGGGAATAAAGATGATGGCACAAATGACCTTTATGAATCAATAAAAAATCATCATAAGTACTTAATTGAATCAGGGCACCACGAGCAAAAGAGGATAATTAGAGGTAAAACAGAATTAGTGAATATACTTCAGAATCTATTTATTAAAAATCTGTACAATACTATAAGTGAAAAAGAAATGGAAGAACTTGCTAAAAAGATAGCAAATAAAGAAAAAGACCCTTACATGATTATTGAAGAATTAATTCCGCGATTAAAAAAGTTTATTTGAGGTGCTTTAATGATAAAAAAAATAGACCATATCGGGATAGCCGTGAATAATTTAGAAGAGTCATTGAGTTTTTATGAAGATGCTCTTGGATTAAAAGTGGACAATATAGAAGAAGTCAGTGAGCAGAAAGTCAAGGTTGGATTCCTTGATATAGGGGGAGTTCATTTTGAACTTTTGGAACCAACTTCGCCAGATGGGCCAGTTGCAAAATTTATAGAAAAAAGAGGAGAAGGGATACACCACATTGCGATTTTAGTTGATAATATAGAAAAAAGCATAGGATTTATGAAAGAAAAAGGAGTAAAACTTATTGACGAAACTCCAAGAAAAGGCGCAGGTGGGTCTAAAATGGCTTTTGTACACCCTAAAAGCACTCATGGTATACTATTAGAATTATATGAGAAATAGATTTAAATAAAAAGATATATATACTGCTTATCGGCATTTTATTATATATTAGGAGGAGTTTAAATGGGCCTTTTTGGTGGTAGTAGTGAAAAAGATGAAAAATTGAATATACTCACGCAGAATATAGAAGAAATTGAAAAGGAAAACAGGGCTCTCAAGATGCAACTTAAGGTTTATGAAGAAGAATACGAAAACATAGAGATCATCAAAGAAAAATTCGAAAAGATTACCAGAGAAAATCAGGACTTCATGGGTAAACTAAAAGAAGCTGAAGATAAATATAGGGAAGTTGAAGAAAGAACTCACGATGTCATAAAAGAGATAAGTGAGGAAAGAGACAAATACAAAGGCGAATTAAACAACGAGAGATCAAAGGAAATCATTGAGATAAGACAAAAAGAAGAGTTAATCGAAGATGTTCAGAGAGAACTAGAAAGGGTAAAATCAATAAACGAAGAACTCAACAGGCAGATGGAAGAAACAGAAAGAGGTAAAGTAATAGTTTTGGATGCCTTTGAGAAGGACATTGAAATAAGTGAAGGCGTAATTGTAAAGGGTGGACTGAAAACTAAAGAGAACGTAAAGATTGAGAACGATGCCCTTATTAAAGGAGATATAATAGCCGGAAAGAATGTTACACTTGGCGATAGGACCACTGTCCAGGGAGCTGTAAAATGTGACGGATCCCTAATAATGGGTGAAGAAGCCGAAATCAGGGAAGAGATTTTTGCAGGCAATGCTTTTATTTCAAACGGTAGCGTCATACCTGTTTCAATCAAAACCACCGGTGACATTAAAGGTGGAGAAAGGATAAAAATTGGCGGCGAATTTATTGCTGGCGGAGACGTATTCTTAGGCAGTGAAGCTATAATTAAAACAAAACTTGAAGCAAATGGAAATGTTTCAATTGGCGAGAACAGCAAAGTAATGAAAGATGTAGTTTCAGATGGAGATGTCGTGTTAGGTGCCAACAGCGATGCGAAGACAATCAAAGCAAAAGGAAATGTTACAATAGGTCACAATTGTAATGTTAGCAAGATTCTTTCAGATGGTTCAGTTACTTTAATGGATGGAACACATATCATCGAAGGAATAGAATACAGAGGCTCAATAAAGATAGGTGGCGGCGTAACCCTAGAAGGAACAATAAGAACAAAAGATAGAGGAATAGAATTTTAAATAATATTTTTTATTTATAAATTCCTCTTTTTGTATAAAATATGGCTATCCCGCCAATTATTAAACCTATTAACAATCCCCCAATAAAGTATCCCACATAAGCATAGGATTTAGTTGTTGTGACAGTTGAAGATTTTTCAATTTGTACTTCTTGTTGAGGAGACGCTTCTTCTAGAGGTTCTAAGAATCTAAGTGCAAATGCCACACCTTTAGAGTATTTATAAAGAATTATTGAGCCTATCTTATCAGATTCTTCAAATGTAGAGGCATATTCAAAGTAACTTTCAGCCATTAAAGGCTCCCCACCATCTTTTCTTGCAAGATAGATTGCTCCTCCAGCTTGTTGTTTTGCCCTTTCGAGTCTTTCTTTTATGACTTCTTCTCCTGAAGACCATAGTTCAATTGAAACACTAGATCTCACCTTGCTGTCAATGGCATCAAAAATAGCGGCTGCGTATTTTCCTTTTTCATATTCATTTTCAGCTGCTGTGAGTAACTCAGCACTTTGGGTAAGCAATGTATTTTGACCAATTAAAGTTTGTGCGTAAACAAGACTTAGTCTTGCGTCCTCAATTCTCTGGCTTGCATTGTACTTTATATGTGATTCGTCAATTATAGTTTCCCCTTTGGAATTTTCCTTGCTTACATCCATCCACAATTTTGCAGTTTTTGCTCTTTCTTGGGCAAAGTTTGCATAGTAAATAGCATCGTAATATTTTTGATTGTAGAAATTTTTCCAAGCATCTGCTATTAAATTCTCAGCTTCAATGGCTCTTTTTTCAGATGCCGCAAGACATTCAAATGAAGTAATACCTCGGATATTTGCCGATTCATTTGTTATTAGTTGATTTGCTTCTTCTAATTCTTTTTGGGCTGCTTCAATCTTATTTTTGACAATAGTTGAATCCTTATTTACCATAACATCTATTGAGTCGCTAATATAGTTCAACTGTATTTTAGCATTAAAGATATTGCTCATGGCACTGTAATATCTCTTTTCGGAAAGATTTTCTTTAGCTTTTTCCATATTTGAATTTGCCCGAGTTAAGAAATCATTTAGTGTTTGATATTCTCTGTAACCTATAGTTTCAGAATTTAGTTTATGGCTTGTAGTCATAGAAAGTTTCTCTACCACGACAAACTCAGAAAGTGCTCGTGATTTGACAAAATCAGTATTTACAACAACGTTAGCGGGAGGCTCATCCTCTTTTATCCTATACCCTGTAAAATACCATAGTGCATCTACTGCATCGTCAACTTCAATGACAGTAATCCCCCAACGACTCTTTGCATGCTCAATTACGTTAACAGTATCAATTTTATCCTCTTCAATTATTTGGATGACAGATTGGCCACTTGGTATAAGGAATACCTTTATTCCTTTCGCATTTGCACCCATTATTTTCTCCAATATACCCCCAACAGGGCCTACAGTACCGTCAGGATTGATCATACCGGTCATCATGACCTCTGGATCTATATCAAGCCCTTTAATTGAGGCTATAGTGGCTATAGTAAGTGCCGCTCCGGCCGAAGGACCACCAATTATGGGTGAATCTGCCCTAATTGTATAAAAATAATCGTATTTTGAATGTGGTACCTTTAGTATGTCTGAAGCAACTACAGAAGCAAATCTGCAAGAAGCCTGTGTATCAAGTTCAGAAAGTGGCCAGGTATCAACAAAGACCCTTCCAGTACCAGGTTTTACTAGAACTGTGGCATCAAAAACTGCACCCTCTAGCCCAGCATCTGTCCTTTTAACTGCCGGTACCTTAATTGTAATAGATTTTCCATCTTCTTGTGATAATAAAACTGGCAACAAACCAGTGAATAGTATGCTAAGCAAAAAAATTGCCAATATTTTTTTATTCATTAAAACACCTAAATATTTTCTAAAAGTTTTTGAATTCTGCTGTAACACGCTTCAAGTTTTTTCCAAGCGTCGTCCATGTCAGCTTTTCCAATGTTGGGGTTTTGTATATTATCAAAATAGAATCTAGTTAAATCCCGATACATCTGGCTCATCTTGAAGTATTCATGAGCTTTAGCGTCTACGAGACTATTTGTCAAATTATCGATTTCAATGACAAAGTCAGCCCAAGTATTAATCTTTCTTCGCTCTTGAACTTTTGGTGTTTCAACTGCTTCTGGGATATTTATGGGAGATACGTCATATTTTTGTGTTATTGGTTCTTCCTTTTTTACCTCTGATTCAGATGTCTTTTCTTTGCCAATGTTAAAGATAGATGTTTTTTCTTTTGCTTTATGCTCAGGAATTCCCGATTGACCCTTTTTCTTCTTGGAAATAAATCTAACAAGGAAAATTAGTAACACTAATAATACAATTAATGCTGAAAATATTATCATCCAATACTGAGATAAGAGGGTTTCTATAGAAGCCATTAATAAAAAGAGTATAAAATTACTTATAACTTTTTCCATAAACTGAAATATTTATTAGATAAAGGAGAAAAAGACGATTACCGAAATCTTTAAATAGTTTTTTACATTATTATTTTTTAATATAAATCAAACTTATGTATAAAGATGGTAATCTTTAATAAATAACTGTAATAATGGGATACTTATGTTTAAGATAGATGTTTCTTCCTCATATGAGAGATTTGGACTAGAAAAAAACCCCTTTACAGATCTATCATCTGAGGCTATAAGGGATATCGAAAAGATTCATGTTTCTCAAGAGATAGATTCTCGTATTGCAGATATTCTTTCTGATGTAATTGGAGAAAATTCAGGGATAGCACTTTCACTTGTTGGGCCTTTGGGATCAGGAAAAACTCAGAGATTAAAAGGAGTCCATAAACTCATACAAGAGTCCGGAGGAATGTCAATCTACCAAAAGATTGACTCAAATGATATTATTAAAACAACACTTGATATATTCTCATATTTTTCTGATTATGAAGATGAAGCCCAACAACCTCTTGAAGAAGTTGCTGAAGAGTCTGAGCTTGGGGGAGAAGCTTATGCAGAGCCCTATCAAGAAGAAAACCTTTCATTTTTCCAGAAAATAAAGAGATTCTTCTCAAGAGGAGAAAAAGCTGCGCCCGTTGTAGAAGAATACGAAGATTCTGAACTTACAAGGGCAAATTATAATTCCCAAGACATTGGAAATCAGTTAATAGATTATTTAGGAGAATACAAGAGGTCTGCGCTCATAGTTGACGAAATGGAAAACATCCTGACGGCTTCAAATACTGACCTTATTCTTTTCTTTGAATTCTTGAGGGAATTCATCAGCAACATGCCTGAATCAAGCGTCTTTATCATGGCCTGCACCAATAATGCTTATGAGAGGATAAGGGAAATTAATCCTGCCTTTGTAGCAAGACTCCATAATGAACTGTTCTCAGAACCTCTCTCTGATGAGAGGGCAATAAAACTTGTCCAGAAGAGACTTGAGTACAACAGGAGAAAATCAATAATTAATCCACTTTACCCGTTTGAGGAAAGCGCCATAGTTCTTGCAAACAGCATGGCAAAGGGAAATCCAAGGGAACTGCTAAAGCTCCTCCACACAACATTGTTTACAGCCACAAGGGATAACTTTGTGGAATTTATAGATGACAGGTATCTTGCAAAGGTTTTAACTGGGCCATCATCAGTTGAAGAATACATCAGAAGAGTTCCTTCAGATTTAAGGGAAGATGTTAGAATAATAATTGAAAAGTATGGCGGAGGACCAGTAACATACATCCAGCTTGCAAAGGACACCCAAGAGTCAGTGACAAAGCAGTATACTAAACTGGAAGAGCTAGTTGCAATGGGTATTTTGACAAGTGAAAAGGGGAAATACCAGATAAATAGCTCTGTTATCCAGATGGTTAGGGCTTCTATTAGAAAAGAAAGTGACAAATCTAAAGAAAGCAAAAAAGAAACAAAAAAGTAATTATTGTTTCTTTAAAAGTCCTATAAATTCACTTCCGTTGATTAAGCCGAATCTACCTTTTTTTGCTTCTTTTTCACTGTAACAAGATGTCTTGTCTTTCTGAATTTTTTCTGAGTAAACTGCAAACGGTACTGGGTCTGACACGTGTGTCTTTAGCTTAATAGGTGTCGGGTGATCCGCTACTATACTTATGTTATAGCCAAAGCCTTTTCCATCAAGTTTATTTAGAAGTCTTCCGACAACTCTTTTGTCAAGGTCTTCAATTGCTTTGATCTTCATTTCAAGGTCTCCGGAGTGCCCTGCTTCGTCTGGCGCTTCAACATGTATATAGATAAAGTCAATATCATCTAGGGCTTTTACAGCATAATCTGCTTTCCCTTCATAGTTTGTATCGATGAATCCTGTTACGCCAGGGACATCGATGACCTTCATTTTTGCACCGTATCCTATCCCTTTTATTAGATCAACAGCAGAGATTACGCCGCCCTTCATCCCAAATTTCTGGGAAAATGGCTCCATGGGTATCTTCTTGCCCTGGCCCCAAAGCCATAACATGTTTCCTGGGTTCTTACCCTCAGATATTCTTTTTTTGTTGACAGGGTGCTCCATTAATATCTTTTTGGAGTCAAGCATCATCTTGTTCAGTACATCTGCATTTTTACCTTTGATTAGATTATCAGATACTTTTTGCCCAACTACATCATGCGGAGGTGTGCAGACAAAGCTATTATCTCCTTTATAGACAAATAGATGTCTGTAACTTACTCCAGGATAAAATTTCCCTATATCAAATGATTTAGAAACTTTTTTTATGAGGTCTGTTGATTCGGGTGTTGTGATGTGGCCTGAAGAATAATCTTTTATAATTCCGTTTTCCTCTGTTATAATATTGCATCTAAATGCTATATCGCCTTCTTCGAGTTCAATGCCAATGCTATATGCCTCGAGAGGTCCTCTGCCGGTATAGTACTGTTTAGGGTCGTAGCCTAGAATTGAAAGATTTGCAACGTCAGAACCTGCTTCAAATCCATTGGGCACTGTTTTTAATTCCCCCATGGCACCTTCCTTTGCAATCATGTTGATATTTGGGATTTCAGAAAGCTCAAGAACTGTTTTGTTTCCTTTATCTTCTAAAGGATAGTCTGCCATTCCGTCTCCGCACACCACTATGTATTTCATGTCACAAATGAATATAGATTGTTTAAAAGGTTTTAGAGACTTCTGATATATGCCCTTAATAAAACAGGTAAAAAAGATAGGATATTATGGTCTTTTATCAAGGAAAAAATAGTCTTAGAATGTTCATCAAAACTTCCACTTTCATTAAGGATTTGTTTTTTTGATCTGAGAAAATCAAATATCTTGTTTAGTTCCTTTTCACTTAGATTTTCATAGATCTTTCTCATGAATAAACCCCAGGATATTTCCTTTCCTATTAATTTGTTACACATTAAGGGATAATCATTGTATTTACCCGATATTATTGATTTAGCTAGGGACTCTGAAGCTAAAGCCCCGTAGTACACACCGCCGCCTGATAAAGGCTTCACCTGACACGCTGCATCGCCTAAGAGGAATACTCTATCTTTGTAGACATCTCCCCTGCCTACAGGTATCACGCCGGCCTGAACTTCAATTATCTCTCCTTTGATGCTTTTCTCGAACATAAACTTCCTAAGGGTTTCTTTAGGATTGTCTGAAACAGTGCCCATCCTGTATATCCCACCACCTTCTGGGATAATCCAAGTGAAAAAAGGTTTTTCTAAATAAACTTGAACAAAATTATTTAGATCCAAATCAGCTTTAATCCTTACCTGATACCCTTTGTAGTATCTTAGCTTGTAATCAAATTCTTGAGCCCTGACTCTAGATGAAGGCCCATCTGAGCCGATAAGCAAATCGGTGTTAAATTTCCTCTTGTTTGTCTTTATGGAAATCTTTTCTTTGTTCCTATCAAATGATTGAAACCTTTCATCTAAAGAAACTTCAAGACCTTTTGAAAGTGTTTGGTCAAACGCCGACCTATCAACTACGTAAGATACGCCTTTTCTTTTAAGTTCAAATGAATCGTTCCCAAAATTTACTATAGCACCGTCAATTCGGTTTAGTATTGATGTTTTAAAATTGAAATTGTCAAAGTGATCAAAATAATCTTTCCCAATCAATCCAGAGCATGAAACAGGCCTTCCAATTATTTTATGTTCTTCAATTATGCTGATTTCATGTCCTGCTTTTTTAAGTAAATGAGAAGCTAATAGCCCCGCCGGGCCAGCCCCAATGACTGTGATTTTCACAAAATCACATAGATTAATTGCCTTATAAATAGTAACTAATTTTTTTATAAAAAGAAAAGAATAATTAAATTTTTATCCATTTTGATTCTGTCATCTTAGCTGAATCAGAATTTTTGACTTTTGCAGAAAAATAGTAACTTGTTGGGCAAACATTGCATGCTTCGCATACTGCATTACCCGATTCTACCTTCTTGACTTCAGTAAGTTCTATCTTGTGAACATTGCTGTAGTATGCAATTATGAGCTCACTGTCTGTTGGAGCTTTGATAAACTGTATGCCACCTTCAGCATACCATTTTTCCCACGGTGTTGCCTCACACTGCATTGGCTGAAATTTCATTGTAATTGCCGCATTGCTTGTACATCCTAGAGAGAATATTAGCAATAGTATAGGTATAGCAATCAAAATCTTCTTCATATTTACCACCAAAATAGATAATGAAGATCATATATTTAAATAATTCGGATTTTAAAAAATAAAAAATTAATTTTTTCTCTTGTAGAGCATTGCCCCTAAAGCTATTGTTATAATTAACAATATTACAGATATCCCTTTGAATATAACTAGTTGATTTGAAATTGAAGAAATGTCTGATTTGAGCTGAGCTATCTCTTTTGATTCGTTTTGAGCCTGTTTTATTGATCCAAATAACTGGTCTGCGTTGTATTGGATCATTTCTGCTATTGTATCTGTACCTGGGATTGCTTCAGGATAATTAGAGAAAACTAAGTGCCTCCCACCGATTTCATCGGCCATTTGTGCACCGAGAGTAGTTCCGCTCTGAAGGTTGTCAATGACAAATGCGACCTTCTCATCCTTTCCTTTGACAACAAGATTTTGAACAGTCTGGACTGATAATGTTTCAGGTGGCGGGTATATTTCAACAACTTCTAGCCCTATCCATTCTGAGAAAGGTTTTTGCCATGCCATTACTATTGCCTTGTAATCTGAAGTTCCAACTTCTTTTGCTTCTGTCATTATTTTTTCGTTAAGTGCGTCTAATTCTTGAGAAACTTCTGCCGCATTTTTCTCATAGAAAGATTTGTTCTTTGGATCTATCTCTATCAGTGCATCCTTAATTGAATTAATTTTTGCTTTGGCAAGAGGTGGTGTTCCCCAGGCGCCCTGAAGCATAAGTTTTTTGATATTTGTATTTTCCGATGCATTTATCATACTATCAAGCCAAGGCTCAATGCCGTGGTAAACTACAAGTGATGCCGTATTTATCTCAGACACAGTGCTGGGTCTTACGTCAAAATGATCTGGACATATCCCAGGCTGTACCAGAGCTATTGCATCTACTCTGGCGCCACCGACCTCTTGTACAAAGTATTTCATTGTAGTTGTCGTACAAATTACCTTTATTTTTTCTGCAGAAGAGAAGGTAGGCATTGAGGATAAAATCAATGCTAAAATAAAAATAGATACTATTATTTTCTTTATAATAATCGCCCCCTAGTAATACGAATTGAATATTCGTGCTACTATTAAACTCTATCATTTATTTATAAAGGTTTTGATTGTTTTAGAGATTGGAGCATCTATTGTGAAAATATATTACTATGTAAAATATTTAAGTAAACCATATAAATCAATTATTATAATTTGAGGCGGTGATAAACATGAAAAAGATAATCACAGTTCTATTATTGCTTGCGTTGTTATTACCAAGTGTATATGCTGCGCAAAATGTAGACGACCAAAAGGTTGTCACTATTGATAATGATGTCAATGATGACCTCTTTGTGTCTGGTGATCAAGTTACGGTGAATGGTAATATTAATGGAGATCTATTTGCTGCTGGAGGGCAGGTAATTGTAAATGGGAATGTTACTGGTGACGCATACGTTGTCGGGGGAAATGTCACAGTAAATGGTGAAATCACTGGCGGACTTATTCTTGGTGCAGGGCAGGCTACTGTTTCAGGGAAAACTGGAAAGATATTGGCAGGTTGCGGAGATCTAGCAATCAAAGGAAACACTGATAAAATCATAGCCGCTGCTGGGAACGTCAAGATATACTCAACTTCAGTTGTTGAGAGATATGCATACATTAGCACAGGCGGATTTGATAATCAAGGTACAATCAATGGGGAACTCAATCTATCCGCAGAACAGTTAATTGAAAAAGGAAATGTAGGCACATTCAACTACCAAAAGAGTACTGCAGGAGAAGATTTTTCCAAAGGTATGAGATCTTTAGGTGCTATACTTTCAATACTTTGCGCCATAGGAATGCTAGTTCTTGGAATATTATTAATCCACCTCTTCCCAAAACTATTCTTCACAATCGAAAAAGAAGTGGAAAAGGACTCGATAGTAAGAACTATAATTGGATTCCTATTGATTATTGCTACAGTAATTGTCGGAGTAATACTCGCAGTTACAGTAATTGGTCTACCAATTGCGGCAATACTTGGAATGTTCTTCATAATGGCTTTAATGACCTCTGGACTATTCGTTTCGTACTGCACAGGGAACTTTGTTACTAAGAGACTAAACATTAATACAAGCGAGATAGGTATATTCGTAATAGGTTTCGTAATACTGGCAATTCTAAAGCTGATACCTGTCCTTGGATTCTTTGTTGGCCTAGTAGTAGGAAGTCTTGGATTCGGGGCAATCTATTACGCAGTTAAAAACAACTGGAAAGTAATAACAGCAAAAAATTAATTTTATTTTTCTTTTTATTTTTTAAAACAAAAACTTATAAACTTCTTATCAACCCTTCTTTTAATGATTAATCCAAACAACACTAGAATGGTCCCTGGATGGAAGTTTGCACCCGTCCCCATATGCTATGGCGGAGATCTAAGAGCAATTGCATTCTGCTGTCACCCCGGATACCCTTTAACATTTTCATTTAAATGCGGCCTTCCTAGAGCTTTAGAAGAGCTTGGAATCACAAAGGAAGAATATATTGAGATAAAAGATAAGTTCTCAAAAGAGCATGAGTGGGATAGTGAGCTTGTCTGTTTCAAATCACTTTCTTACTGCTGTATGAGGAGAAGTGGGTGTATGGGCGGGAGAGACATAGCCCTATCAACTAAATACGAAGATGAAAAGGCCTATGAGAAATATTTTGCCCTAAAAAGAAAGCTCTGTGTTGAAATATTAAAAAAGGCTAGAAATAAAGAAAAGTTAAAGGAACTTCTAGAGTATGAGCTTTCTAGACCAGAGCCTTTAGTCGAATAATATTATTTTTAATACTGTCTTTTTTATTGAACACTGCTGAGCCTGCTACAAGTATATCTGCACCAGCATCTCTGATCTTCTTAATATTTTTTTCAGTGACACCGCCATCTACTAAAATCTCTATATCGCTACCCTTTACTAGTTTCTTTGCTTCTTTGATCTTTGGCAGCATTGTTTCAATAAAACTTTGTCCGCCAAATCCAGGATTTACAGTCATTAAAATAAGTAGATCCATTGAGTCCAAAAGATGAGTGATAGTGTTTACAGGAGTTGATGGATTCAAGGCTACCCCTGATTTTACATTAAGCTCTCTGATTTTGTTCAAAAGTCTGTGTGGGTGGTAGGATGCTTCAATATGAAAAGAGATGTAATCAAGAGAAGTGTCCCTGCTTTTTTTGTTAAGAGATTTAGAGAAGAGTTCAACATAGTCGGATGGATTTTCAATCATTAGATGGACATCTATCGGCAGAGTAGTAATCTTTGAAACTGCATCAACTACTAGTGGCCCTATGGTAATATTTGGAACAAAATGACCATCCATCACATCAACATGGATTAAATCTGCACCTGAATTTTCTGCTTCCATTATGTCATCTCCTAGCCTAGAGAAATCAGCAGAAAGAATGGAAGGTGCAAGTTTTGCCATGATGTTAAATCTCCTTATGCTCTACCTTTTTCCAGTCACACATGAACTTTTCAATACCAATATCAGTTAGAGGGTGTTTGATAAGTTTCATCAAAACATCAAAAGGTACAGTTGCAATGTCTGCGCCCATTAGAGCTGCCTGCAATACGTGTATTGGATGTCTGATGCTTGCAATTATGACTTCAGTTTCAAAAGAATAGTTCCTGTATATCTGCTGGATCTCTGCGATAAGATTCATGCCATCATTTGAAATATCGTCAAGTCTCCCCACAAAAGGAGATACATATGATGCGCCTGCCTTTGCAGCCAAAAGTGCCTGAGTTGCAGAAAAGATAAGTGTGACATTAGTCCTTACACCTTGCCCAGATAGCTCCTTCACTGCCTTTAATCCTTCCTTTGTAATTGGAACTTTTATAACAATATTCTTATGAATGTCCGATAATTTCAGCGCTTCTTCAACCATTCCTTTGTAATCAGAGCATGTAACTTCAGCTGATATTGGCCCATCGACAATTTTACATATCTCTAAGATTATATCCTTGAAAGGTTTCTTTTCCTTGGAAATTAGCGAGGGATTAGTTGTTACCCCTTCAATTAATCCCAGACTCGCAGCTTCCCTTATCTGTTCAATATTTGCAGTATCCAAAAAAAACTTCATTTTATCTCCTCTATAATAATTATAATTATCTTCTCATTGTTATAACGTTTTTTGACAGTTTATATATTTCATCTGATGTAAGATTATATATCTGCATCAAAAGTTCATAGTCCCCGCTTTGGGCAAATGTATCCTTTATTCCGCATCGTAAGACTGGGACTGGATATTCTTCAGAAAGAATTGATGAAACAAGTGCACCCATACCGATATAGATATTATGCTCTTCAGCTGTGACAACGCACCCTGTTTTTTTCCCAGCTTTAATGATGCTTTGCCTGTCAATTGGTTTTAAGGTGCTTAGATTTAATACACCAGCAGAAATACCTTCCTTCTGAAGTTTCTCTGCGGCTTCAAGTGATTTTGATACCATTACACCAGATGCTATTATTGTGACATCATCCCCGTCCAATAATGTCGTGGCCTTTCCTAGCTTAATCTCATCTTCACTTTCAAATACGTTTGGAACTTTGCTCCTCCCAAGTCTTACATATGTTGGGCCTTTTTCTAAAGAGATTTCCCTTATTGTCTTCCTAGTCTCAAATGTATCTGCGGGCACCATGACCTTCATGTTTGGAAGTGCACACATGAGTGAAATATCCTCAATCATCTGGTGCGATACACCATCTTCCCCAACTGTAATACCTGCGTGAGTTGCAACAATCTTCACGTTCGTCTTAGGGTATGCAACAGATTGCCTTATCTGATCGTATACTCTACCAACTGCAAACATTGCAAATGATGAAGCAAAAACAGTCTTTCCTGTGGTGGCAAGCCCTGCGGCAATTCCTATCATGTTCTGTTCAGCTATACCGATATTAAAAAACCTGTCAGGGAACTTCTTTCCAAATGAAGATGTTTTTGTCGATGAGGATAGATCAGCATCAAGCACTACTAAATCCTTTCTTGTCTCTCCAAGCTCGGAGAGTACTTCTCCGTATGCATCCCTTGGAACTCCAAAGCCCGTCATGACATAGCCTCCAGGTCTCTCATAGCTATCTTAAATTCCTCATCTGTTGGTGATTTACCGTGGAACGATACATTGTTTTCCATAAATGACACGCCTTTTCCTTTGACAGTATGCGCAATAATAACCTTCGGTTTATCTGTGATCTTTAATCCTTCGTTAATAGTTTCAATTATTTCCCGGATGTTGTGCCCATCAATCTCGTAAACTTGCCAGTTGAATGCTTTAAGCTTGTCTTTTAATGGCTCAAGCGCCATGACCTTTTCTGTAGGTCCATCTATCTGCAGCATATTCCTATCAATTATTGCAGTGAGGTTTCCAAGTTTAAATTTAGGGGCTGCCATCATGGCTTCCCAGACCTGCCCCGACTGAAGCTCCCCATCACCGAGCAATGCAAACACCCTAGAACTGCTTCCATCAAGCCTCAATCCCAATGCAATCCCTGTGGCAATTGATAGCCCCTGGCCTAACGAGCCAGTTGAAATCTCAATCCCTGGGGTCTTTGTGCATGGATGGCCCTGGAGAAGGCACTCAGGCTTTCTCAAATTCTTTAACTCGCTGACGTCAAAATATCCTGACTCAGCAAGAGCAGAATATAAAGAAGGACATGCATGGCCCTTACTTAAAATGAATCTATCCCTTCCAGGCCATGAAGGATTTTTAGGGTCATGATTCATTATGTGGAAATATAGCGATGTTACAATATCTGCAGAAGATAGAGATCCACCCGGGTGGCCGGACTTGGCAGAATAAATCATTTCAATTATATGTTTTCTAATTTTGTTCGATTTTTTTTTCAAATCATTAATCGTCAATTCATCCAAAGGTTCTTTTGTTTTCATCTTATCTGATATGATTTAATTTTTCTCAATATAAATGATTTATGGTTAATTCGCAAGGGGTGATGAAATACACACGCTAAACTTTTTATATTTAAAAAATAAATAATAATCATGGAAACTTGTGGCATTTGCAGCAAAAGAATAAAGGATAATCTCGAGATGTGTTACTGCAGTTACTGTAACATGACCTTTCATTTCACGTGTATTGATGAGCAGCCCTGCCCAAACTGTGGCAGAGTTCTAAATATTGCGCATGTTAGACTGGGAAAGCCAGCCGAGATATTTAGAAAAGATGAAAACAAGGATGTCTTTATTGAAGAGGTAGATATTGAGCAGAAAAGTGATGAACAGATGTCTCCTGTGGAGGAGAGTTTTGAAAAACAGGGCATAACTGAAGAGGACATTCCAGAAAGGATGAAAGGTGATTTCTACCCAGAAGATTCCTCTCAACCTAGAGACGTGCCACCTATGAGTCCAATGGTTGAAAAAGGTAGAACACTTAGAAGAAGAGAAATGCCAAAAAAAAGAATGAGTATCTCTAAGAAAAAACTGTTTTTCATTATCTTAGTTATCGTTCTTTTGATAATAAACGCAGTTGTAATCTATTATGTTCTAAATGACGGGAATATCCCGTTTCTAAATATTAATATTGGAGGGGGAGAAGCCACTTCAAAGATATTCTTAAATTTTTAATTTTTAACCAAAAACGATAAAAAGATTCTACTTAGTTTTGCTGTGGGGACGATATTGCTCAAAAATTTGAAGAAAGAGTTGGAAAACTCAATAAGGAAAGCTGTTGGTTTGGAACATGACTATGGGATAGTTTTTTCAAGACCACCTGATTTTAAACTGGGCGATATTGCAACACCGCTATCCTTTGAACTTGCAAAAAAACTAAAAAAGAACCCCATCCAGATTGCAAAGGATATTGCAGAAAATATTGTCCTTCCAGAAGGGGTGGCAAGAGCAGAAACCTCTGGAGGTTACATAAACTTCTTTTTTGATAGAAATTATTTCTCAAAAAAAACAGTTGAGATAATAACTCTTGAAGATGGCAACTACGGAAAAGGAGAAAAAAAGAAAGAGAAGGTAATGGTTGAATACTCCCAGCCAAATACCCACAAATCTTTCCATATAGGCCATCTAAGAAACGTCTGCCTTGGAGATGCTCTGGCAAATATCATGGAATTCTCCGGATATGAAACTGTAAGAGCCAACTACATAGGTGATGTCGGAGCCCACGTTGCCAAGTGCTTATGGGGATACATGAAGTTCTATGATGGGGTCATACCAGAACACAATAAAGGAGATTTTCTTGGAAAAGTCTACTCTGAATCTGACAATAAACTCAAAGAATCCGAAGAGTATCAGGAAGAGTACAAAGTCGTATTAAAGAATCTCTATGACGAGGACAAACGGACTATGGATGTCTGGAATATGACAAGAGAATGGAGCCTCGAAGAGTTCAACAGGATTTATCAAGAGCTTGGGGTTAACTTTGATATCTTCCTATATGAAAGTGAAGTGAAGGATGAAGGCACCAAAATAGCACGTGAACTTTTGGACAAAGGTATTGCAAAAAACAAGGAAGGTGCTGTCATAGTTGATCTAGCGAAATATGGCCTTGATGAATTTGTCATATTGAGAAGTGATGGTACAGCTCTTTACTCGACAAAAGACCTTGCACTTGCAGAGAGAAAGTTTCAGGATTTTAAAATTGACCGATCTTTATATGTTGTTGGGAGTGAGCAAAAATTCTACTTTAAACAACTTTTCAAAACATTGGAGCTTATGGGATTCAGTCAGGCAAAAAAATGCTATCATCTCTCATATGAACTTGTCATGCTTGAAGAGGGCAAGATGTCCTCTAGAGAAGGGAATGTTGTACTGTATTCAGAATTAAAGGATGTTGTGAAAAAAGAGGCGCTAAATCAAGTTAGGGAAAGAAACATCACAAATGCAGAAAGCATATCTGAAATAGTGACTATGGGTGCTTTGAAGTACAGCATGATGAAGGATAATAACAAGAGAATCATCTTCAACTGGAAAAAAGCTTTGGACTTTGAAGGTGACACTGCACCGTATATCCAGTATGCTCACGCAAGGGCATCGAGTATTCTAGATAAGATTGACGATTATAACTCTGAATTTGAAATAGAAGACCTTAATGAAAAGGAGTATAAGCTCGTCTCTTTACTCTCAGAATTTCCCGAAGTTGTTGAGAGGGCATCAATCGATTACAGGCCGGACTTTGTTTCTAATTATGTCTATGATGTTGCCAAATGCTTCAACGAGTTTTATCATGAATGCCATGTTTTAAATGCCGAAACAAACAAAGAGTTCAGGGCATCCCTTGTTAAAGCAACAAAGATAGTACTGAATAATGCTTTAGGGCTTCTTGGAATAAAAGCTCCAGAAGAGATGTGATACCCATTTTTGAGTATCTACCCAAATGTTTATATATCATTTTAATTTACTTTTTTTGGTGATTCGCTGAAAGCTAATAGTTCAAAGAATATCGCCTTCACAGCAATTTTTGCAGCTTTAGGAATTCTATTTGGAACAATACTACTTATTCCAACACCGGTACCAAATGTTTATCTTGATCTGTCCCACATCGGTACAGTTCTTGCTGCTATATTATTAGGTCCGATATTTGGAGGTATAACTGGATTTATAGTCGGCATATGGCCGGGAATAACTTTTGGGAATTTTTTTGTACCTCCTTTTAAAGCCTTAACGGGTATTTTTGTTGCTATCCTTTCCAAAAAGACAAGACCTGGTATAGCAGTTTTTGCTGGATACCTCCCTGAGGCATTCTTAACGTACCTGACACTTGCAGTATTAAAAGTTCCATATGGACTTCCATTACCTGTTGTATACACTATATTGGTGAAGGCTTTTGCTGAAATTATCATACTAGCCGTATTGATGGAAATACTAATGAGAAATAAAGGATTAAAACAGTTTCTTCAATCAAAGGTAGGATTTTTATACCTTTGATATTTTTACTTTTTGTGAGAAAAAAACAGCTTGAAATCTTTCTTTCAAATCTAAAGGAGATGGAAGACCCTGATATGTTTGAGGAGCAGTACACCACTCCAGGTGACATTGCTGCTGAAATTGTCTTATTTGCCTACCACAGAGGGGATGTAGAAGGAAAGACTGTAATTGACCTTGGCGCTGGTACAGGCCGGCTTGGTATAGCATCTCTATTATTAGGGGCCAAAAAAGTATATTTTGTAGAGAAAGATAAGAGGGCAATAGAGATTCTAAACGATAATTTAGAAACATTAACTTTAAAAAGTAATCAAATCTTAGGAGAATACGAGATAAAGGATGGTGACGTTTTAAACGTCCTCCTGCGAGGGGACACTATTGTTCAAAACCCGCCTTTTGGTACAAAAAAGAGGAATATGGATACCAAATTTTTGAAAAAGGCCTTTGAAATAGGAGATGTTGTGTATTCCTTGCACAAGAAAGGGAACTATGATTTCATAAGGAATGTTGCGTTGGAAAACAGTTTTGAACTGGTGGAGAAGGAGAGTTTCAATTTTCCAATAAAAGCGATGTTTGAAGTCCATAAGAAAAGAAAAGTACTGATTGAAGTTGAACTTTATAGATTCATGAGGTGTTATGATGGAAGCGAATGTAGAGACTAAAAGAGAATTTGTTATACCAGGTGACTACATAGGTGTTGCCGAAGAATTTTTACCAGGAGAAGGGGCATATGAAGAGAATGGAAAGATATATGCCACAATGGTAGGAAACTTAGACCTTGACATGACAAGAAGAAGTGCAAGTGTTATTTCAAGAACAAATGTTTTGCCTCAGCTAAAAGAAGGAGATATCGTCTACGGAGAGATAGTATCAGTTAAACCACAAATGGTTTACGTGGACCTTCTTGCATTAGAGGGACATGCAGACAAAAAGCTTTCAGCCAATACAAAAGCTAGGATATATGTTTCGCAGACTGACAAAAAGTATGTAAAAACAATCTCCACAGAGTTTAGAAATGGAGATATTGTTAGGGCCAGAGTTGTAGATACTCAGGGCGATTCAATAAGACTTTCAACTGCGGAAGATTCACTTGGCGTAATCAGAGCTGTTTGCGGCGTTTGCAAGAAAACTCTTGAGAATAAGGATGGAAATCTTGAAGGAAATCTTGAGTGCAAATACTGTGGTTCAAAAGAAACAAGAAAGACAGCAGACGATTATTTGAAAGCTAAATTATGATAAGATGAAAAGAAAAACAAGAGTCTTAAGTTTTAAAATTAAGGGCAATCAAAAAGTTGAAATTGCCCGTTTTCTTTCTAAATTTGAAGATATATCTTTTAATGTAGCAGATGATACGTTAAAGGTTAAAGTTTTAAATCCCGGCAGTATGGGGGATTTAGTCTATTCAATTAAAAGTTTCTTAGAAGAGATAAAGGAAAAAGAAATCAAGGAAGAAAAGGGGATTTTCTCCTACAACCTAGATAGCATTTCTAAGATAGCTGGCACAACTGTTCCTGTAAAACTTCTTAAAGCGGTCCTAATTGACAAGGGATACTCATTTGAAGTAGAAAAGGAGAATGTAGTTTCTACAGCACACGTTTCAGTTGCTGCCAATGCTGCAAGAGAGATATCCTACCTATTAGAAGATCTGGGCGGAGTATCAAAACCGGTGACAGAAATCATCGTGAGAGTTGCAATTGAATATGAGATGTTGTCTTCAGAGCTTTTGAGTGTAGGAATAGACGAAAAGATTTTTAACGATACAGAAACGGTATCTTTAAATATAAGCTATGATGATGCTCTTTCATATCTAAGAGAGTATGCAGGTGGTTAATTTGGATATAGAAGTAATTAAAAGTGAAGGTAGTTTCCTAGAGTTTAGGATTATTGGTGAAGACCATACATTATGCAACATATTAAGAGAGGAATTGTTACAAAATAAAAAAGTGAAGGTGGCAGCTTACAGAATTGACCATCCTCTTCTTGATCGAAAAAGACCAATGTTCATAATTAATACAGACGGCACAGTATCACCAAAAGATGTGCTTCTTGAAGCGATAGGCAGTATAAGTAAAGATGTTAAGGGATTAAAGAAAAAATTGCTTTAGAACGAATCTGCGTCTTCTTCAAGGACATCTTTTCTAATAATCTCTTCTCTTTTTAAAACTGAAATACCTGTTTTTTTATCAATTACCTGAATGATGACCTTTATATCGGGGTCTTCAAGATTTACCTTTGCACCTGTTGCTTCAACGATTTTTGCACCGATTTCTCTTTCAAGATCCTGTGACTTGAAGTTGGCCTTGCCCCTTTTCTTGCACCTCACGGCAAAGGTGTCACTTTTGAAGATCTTAGGCACTGCAACATCAGTTGCTTCAACTGTTATCAGATTCATGTCCGTGTTGATATACCTGTCAAATGGCAACACTCGGTGGATGGCACTTGTTTCATAATCCCTTAGCATCTCGGCGGCTTTTCTGGCATTCTTGCACTTTACAAGGAGAACTCCCTTGAACTTCGTTTTTTTAATTTCAAAGATCTCTCCTTCCAATGCCCATTCTACTTCCCATATCCCGTCAAACTGCCTAGCTGTGGGAGTAGTCACGAGAAGGAATTCTTTCATTTGTTCCATAATGAAAGGAGTTAGTATTGATTTAAAAAGTTTTATATGTAGCCTAAAAAATATTTGAGATAAAAAGGCCATATAGATTTATTAAGCTCTATATGGCGGAATACTATATGCCAGTAACACTAATATATATAAACGTGTTACTATTTATAAATCTTTCTGTGAATTTAGATACTTTTTTAATTGGGCCTCCGTAGTCTGTATAATGCCTTCTCATGACCTATCACAAATTTTTGGTAAGCTGACCTATCAAAGAAACTTTTTTGAACTATCTAGAGGGCTGATGTTTAGAAAAGATATATCTGAATCAAACGAAGCATATATCTTTGTTCTGGGTAAGGAAAGGAAAGCCGCAATAACAATGATGTTTGTTTTTTTCTCAATTGATGTTTTATGGATTAACTCTAAATTTGAAGTCATAGATACAAAGGAAAATGTAAAATCTTTCTCATTCCACACGGGGCACAAAGGTAAAGCAAAATACTTTATTGAGATGCCACAAGGCTCTATAAAGAAACATAATATCAAGCCAGGGGATAAAATATTATTTCCCGTCTAGGGAAGAATTGCAAAACTATTAATAATAGTCCAGCTCAAATTATTTTAATGTTCATAACTGATAACCACATGCATATTGACCCCCTGAGAGGTATGGGGCTTGATGCCGTTAGGGAATTTTCGTCAGCAGGTGGCACACATTTCATGCTTGTCTATAAAACTGCTTATGACTCCGGAACTAAAGTAAAAACTGGCAAAGACTTTGGGAAGGCCTATGATTACGTAATTGAACTTTCTAATAAAATAAACAAGGAAACTGATGCAAAGTCCTATCCCATAATAGGGCTGCACCCTGCAGAATTTCATCATCTTATACTCGACTTTGGGAAAGAGAAAGCATTTGAAATAGCTTTGGAAGCCCTAAATGAAATTGAAAAAAGAATTTCTGATGGCTTGGCATTTGGCATAGGGGAAGTCGGAAGACCGCATTATGATGTGGAAAAAGAGATTACAGATATTTCAAATCAATTTCTAATCGAAGTGTTAAAGGTTTCAAAGAGATTAAAATGCCCCGTGCAGCTTCACACTGAAACATTTGATGAGAATAAGTTTATAGAACTGGGAGAGCTAGTAAAAAAACACGGAGACCCAGTAAAAATAATCAAGCATTTTTCACCGCCAATGGTTTCTGTCTGCGAGAAGATCGGGATTTATCCATCAATTATTGCAAGAGAGAAGAATATCATGAAGGCTTGTGAAGAAGGACGGCGATTTTTGATGGAAACAGACTATATTGATGATAACGAGAGACCGGGTGCTGTTGTTGGCCCTAAAACTGTCCCTAAAACTACTAAGAAACTGTTTGAGAAAGGAATTCTATCAAAGGAAGATATTGATTATATACACAGATACCTAATTGAAGAGATATATGGGATTGAACTCATCTGATGTTCCTGTATGAATCTATCCTCTTTTTCGAAGAAAGGACTTCGGCCTTTGACAAAAGCTCTTTATTCTTCTTTATTTCTTTCTTCTTTTTCATATCTGACGATCCCATTAAGAAGATATTACCGCCAACAATCATGAATGATATGGCAATCATTGTAGCTCCTGAAATCATGTATACATCTGTAGATTTTGCATTGAGGGCTATGGACAATCCAAATAACAGGCCCACGGCCAGAACAATCATGCCCACGACCCACTTGAGTATATAAAGCACCATTGTTACAAAAAATACCCAAAAATTTAAAAGCCTTTTCTTTTGGTTGGGAAAAATCTTAAATAATAGCCAATTAATTGTAATATATACATCCGGCATGGATGAATGGTGGCCTTATGAAAAAATTAATTATAATTTTATTAATTATTATGGGAATATCGTGCCAAATTCCCATACAAGCTCAGGAAGATTTTGCCTGCATGGGATGCACAATAGACGTTGATGTATATGAAAAATCTGAACACGTCACTATTAGAATGATATTCCTAAATCTAGGATTGCCGGATTTTAACGGATTTTCACTTTACGTCCCAGGCAGAGTGAACAACTTAAAGATAGTTGATGAAGCTGGAAATGTTCTTGAGTCGTCCTCTTCACCAATAGGCAAGGAATCATTTGTCAAGTTTTATTTCAACAGCAGCATAAAGCTTGGTGAGAAGATACTTGTCATAATCGAGTATGATGCAAATGATCTAATTACAAAAAATGATTCATATGTTTTGAGTTTTCCTTTTGAGTCCCCCTGCGATATCAGATACCTGAAGATGGCGTTTAACTTTGAAAAAGGTATCCCAGTACTGTCTGAGTTTCTTCCAACGCCTTCAAGATTTGAATCAGTAGACAATAAAGTTTCTGTTGTCTGGTACAAGGAAGAGGTAAAGGAAGGGGAAAAATTTACTTTTAACGCCAATTATGATGAAAAGCACGCAGTCCTAAGGCAGATTAAAGATCAAACTCCCCCAATAGAAGAGCCACAGAGTAACCCCGCAATGTATATCTTGATGTCAACTGCCATTGTCTTCTTTGGATTAATCGCAATCCTCTTAATTACTAGAAAGAGGGGCCACAGCAAGATAGATGTAGCACTAAATGTGCTGGATCCAAGAGAATCAAGAATCTTAAAGATAATATCAGACAACGGCGGCTCAATGACACAGGCCAAACTATTTGAGCAGACCACCTTCTTCTCAAAGCCAACTCTGTCAAGAGTCTTGGATAAACTACTCAAGAGAAAGCTAATAGAAAAGGAAGAGAAGGGAAGGACAAACATCATAAAGCTTGGGGAAAAGTTGAAAGAATAAACAAAAGAGATAAAAGATAGAGCTTTAGTCATAAAGTTATATGATTAAGAAATCCCTGATGCTTCTCATTGCAAATACATTTTCACGAGTCGCAAATTATCTCTTCACCCTTTTCACCGCTAATATACTCCTTCTCACAGAATATGGGCTGCTCTCTGCAATTATGCCTTTCCAGTCAATGATACTTGTTCTTTCATCATTTGGGATTGCACCTTCTGTATCAAGATTCACATCAATTTACGATGCGGAAAATAAGAATGAGAAAATTTCATCTTCTCTGTTTTTTGTGCCTATCGGAATTGCCCTATTTATCTTGCTCTTTGTTTTATCCCCAGTTATAATGAGTTTTTACTCTTCCGACATAAGAGATGGGATAGATACACCCCTTAAGATAATCCTCCTCGTGATACCGCTTGGTGTTTTATTTTCAGTGTTTACAGGAATCTTGCTTGGAGTCAAAAAAGTAAATTACATGGCAGCTTCAATATTTGCTCTTTCATTCTCTTACTTTTTGCTTTCAGTGCCACTTTCTTACATCTTCAGAGTTTCAGGTGCGTCGGCGGCACTTGTGGGGGGATATTTAATCGGAATAATAGTATCATTTTTGCTAGTTCTAAAGAGCGGCGTCAAACTAACTGTAAAGAGTGAGAATTTCAAGGAGTTTAAGAAAATCTTAGTATTTGCAGTTCCAGTCTCAATATTCTCTTTGAGCCTTGTGCTACTCTTCAATGCAGATATTTACATTCTGGCCCACTTCTTCGGACCGAAGACTGTTGGGATTTATGGTATGGCTTCGCCAACGGCAGGTATTGTTCCCTCGTTTGCAATTGCCCTTTCTGCAGTATTGCTGCCTGAGCTATCAAAATTAAAATCAATAGAAAAGGAAGGGATTAATAGCATTCTAGTTTCACTTAAAGCATCCTTTAATGTTACGCTCCCAGTTGCACTTTCTCTTTTTGCATTTTCAAATCCAATAATATATTTCCTCTTTGGGGTTAATGAAGGGGAATGGGTACTAAAACTTTTGTCAATTGCCATGTTATTCTACTCGATATTCTATATCGCCTCAACTTCCCTTCAGGCTATGGGCAAACAGTGGAC
This sequence comes from uncultured Thermococci archaeon, assembly GCA_964621955.1. Taxonomy (GTDB): domain Archaea; phylum Methanobacteriota_B; class Thermococci; order Methanofastidiosales; family Methanofastidiosaceae; genus Methanofastidiosum. The sequence goes on along the minus strand of CAZUMN010000002.1, from coordinate 35,233 downwards.
CCCTATGAAGATAACGGTGCTCATAGCTATAATAAATGTAATCCTAAACTACCTGCTCATACCAAGGTATGATATAAACGGCGCAGCCTTTGCAACTATGGTATCTTGCATAATAGGTATGGCCTTGATAGTCAAAAGCTTAAAAGTTACGTTTTTCCCTGACAAAAGGTTTGTCTTGTTGTCAATAGCCATATTTCTATTGATGATGATCTTTGAGGGCATAGTTGGATTATTGCCTTCAAGAACTATGAATCTCTTGGCATACGGCGGGTTTGGAACTCCTCTAATTATAGGCTATTTTTACTATCTTAAGAAAAAATGGAAATAATTATTAGATTATTTTTTTAGGGAGTCAAAATAGGATTTTGTAAAAATCTTTAGTATTGTAAATCCGGTGTAGGGTGACTGGTAAATATTGGCGTACTCTTCTATCTTCCTGCCGTCAAATTCAACGTTCTTTATCTTTTCCTTAAACTGAGCAAATGGCATCTTTACCTTGACGCCGTCTACATTAAGCACTATGGGAATCGGAGAAATAATCTTGTCTATGCCTTCGACATTTTCTTCTAAAATCTTCTTAAGATATATTGGCTCTAGTATCAGGGGGTCTTCATCTATTTCCCTTCTCCTTTTTTCTACCGCCTTTGAGATTTCACCGACCATGACATCAAATATGTCAAGGTCAAACTTCTGCCTCAATCTCTGGCTCCTTCTCCCAATACCACCCACATAATAATCAAGGCCTTCAATATTGAACTGCTCTGGTCCCCCGAGAACAACTACAGGTATATCAATATCCATGAAAAGATGGGTCTTTTTCATAAGGCACCTGCTGAAGTTTCCAAGTGAGTAGACCGCAACATCGGCCTCTTCAATCATCCCTTTCTCTGTGGCAGTTATCTGATTGATTCGTTGCCCTACACCCCTTGCAAGCCCCATGACATTTGTCACAGCACCGTTCCTTCTGATGTATTCTGATATATCACACACTGGGTGGGGCAGGTGGTGCTTTCCAAGTGAAGGAGCTACAATTGTGACTTCTGAGCCTGCAAGCGGGACTTCTACAATTTTTCCCCTTAGATCCTTTGCTTTTTTCACGACAAGTTCATAATCCTCAGCAGGCACAGAAATGATTAGAGTAATATCAATTTGAGTTACATTTTTCTGGATTAAAAATCCCCCAAGATCGTCTACAAGATCTTCTAACTCATCAGCCCTGTGAAGTCCACCCTCGAATAATGCCATCTTAAACATTGATTCTCACCTAATCCCTCTCATGAAACTTTTGAGCAAGCTTTTTGCTTTCTTCTGAAAGTGCATTTTCGCTTGATGCGACTGTGATAGTCTTTTCTGCCGAGAGGATGTATTTGATTCTAGCGGCCTCAGGTAATACCCTATTGATTGCTTCCTGAACGTTTTTCTTCAAATCCTCTGTAGGGTAGTAGACGACTTCAGATTTTATCTTATTGAATATACTAGCCGGGATTTTGATCTCAGTTCTATCGGCCTGCTCTATCCCTTCCTTTGAAATTGCCCATAACAGTGATAATATCTTTGGAACGTAAAACTCGTCCTCAACAGACAGGATCTCTTTTTCTGTACTGTAGATGGCAACGTCTTCTATCCTCAAAGGTTCAAGAACTTTTTTTATCCTAATTGATGTAATAAATACAAAATTTTCGGTATCGCCATAGAAGTATACCTTTTCTATACTCCGTCTTATCTCAAATTCCCTCATTATGTCATTTATCAAAGCGACATAACCTTGGGATTCTTTTTCTGGCAGACCTTCAACAATTATTTCCATTATCTAATCCCCTTTAGATAAATCCTGAGCAGAGTAAGGCCCCGCCAACTGCACCGATGTACTGGGAATTTTCTGGAACTAAAGGTTCTGTCTTTAGAATATCGCCAACTGCCCTTACAAGTCCTTTTAGAAGTGAGGTACCGCCTACTTGAATCACTGGAAACCTTACATCAATTTCCTGAAGCTGCTGCTGATAAATCTGCTCGGCAACGCTCCTGCATGCTGCGGCTGCCACATCTTCTTTAGTGTAACCTTCTGCTAGCGCAGAGACTAATCCCTGGATACCAAAGACTGTACAATAACTGTTCATTGGCACTTTGTGAAGCTCTCCCTTTGCCGCAAGGTCTCCAAATTCGGCTATTTCAAGACCAAGCCTCTTTGCTGCAGTTTCAAGGAATCTCCCTGAAGCACCTGCACATATTCCACCCATTGTAAAGCTATCAGGTATACCGTCCATAACTGTTACTGCTTTGTTATCCATTCCACCGATATCAAGGATTGTAGCTTCCCCTTTCTGTTTGTTGGCAAGGAAAACTGCGCCTTTGGAGTTTACAGTTACTTCTTCCTGGACAAGTTTAGCTTTGAAATGCTCTCCAAGAATATATCTGCCGTACCCTGTTGTACCTATTGACTCTATATCTTTAAACTCCATCTTGGCTATCTTGAGCGCTTCAGCTACCGCCTTCTCAGCTGATTCAAGCACCCCCAAAGTTGGATGCCAGAACTTAGAAACAATTTGATTGTCCTGCATTATGACTGCCTTTGTTGTAGCTGATCCTGAGTCAAGGCCCATTGTGATCCCGACTTGCCTTTCTCTGGCCAATAGATCCTTTCTTTTTACTATTGTAACTAATGCTTCCATTCTTATTAGAAGAACGCTTGCCTTTGTATTTTCAGTGAACGAATACATGACGACTGGAAGTTTTGTGTGCTTCTGGAGGTATCTCCTTAGTTCATTTCTGATTAAAGCACCTTCTGCACATCTAAAGCATGTAGCTATCAATACAGCATCTGCTTCAAATGTTTTATCTGCCAATGCTTTTGCCCTTGCAACCATTAGTTTTAATCCAGGGCTTACTGGATTGAATCCAAAATCTTCTATTGCCTCATCAAAATCAATGTCAACATCAGGAAATACTATCTTGGCGCCGACTGTTTCTGCGGCCTTTTCAATTTCTTTTTGTATGCCGCTGTAATCATTACCACATGAAAGCTGAGCTATCTTAATCATTTTAAGCCCTCCAGGAAATTTTTAATTCTTGCAATAAAATCTTCCACTTCTTCCTCATTTGTAGGATAATCAAGCTCCAGTGTTGGAACTCTCCTCTGTTTGATCAAATAAATAGTAAGCTCATTTGTTCTGGCACATGCCATGCACCCAAATGTAGATGGAAAGTTATTGACAATAATAGCAGCTTCTGCCTCGTCAATTAATGGCCCAAACATCGCAAGCCTGCCCCTGACACCTGATGGAACTTCAATTGCTGCGTACTTTAATCCTATTTTTACATCTATGTCTGTTATATTCATTGGTGGGGAGTCAAGTTCTGGATCATTTACTCTCCTTTCTATCTCTTTTGCAAGAGCAAGTGGAGTGTGCCCGAATCTCTCGACTAAGTCCTGCAATATCATGCTGTTTGGGGGATAAATAAAAATTTTCATCTTTACACCATCTCTTTAATAGCTTTCTTCAGTATATCTACATCAACAGGTTTTTTCTTCTTTTTATCTATAGTTTTAAATCTTCCTTTTTTCAATACATTAGAGATAAGAGGCAATAATTTGTACTCTTCTTGAAGAAAATAATACCCAGGTCTTGCTCCACCACCCCTTGTGGCCCTGCATCTTCTTTCATCTCCTATTGGGTAAGCTCTGTGCTTTGAGAATATATCAGCATTAAATTTTTCCCTTACCTTTAGTGTGATATTCTCAACAACATCGTCATCCCCCTCTACCATGATGCCATAACATGTATCTTTGATATTCAAAGTCTTTCCAAGGCTTACAATATAGTTGATTACTGTTTGAGGAGTTAATGATGAGGTATCAGCGATAACAAACATTCTTGTTTTCATATCTGAATTAATATTTATTAACAATAAAAGAGTTTCGACTATTATCTAGATGGGTATTGATAGTAGAATATTCGAAATGAAATATTAGTGGGTAAAATATATTTAAAAATCGAGTAGGTAATATACGGATAATTAAAAGAGGATGCGAATATTAAATTAATATTTTTCTAAATAACTAACAAATTATTATAAATTATTTCATTATTATCGAATTAATGTAAAAGAAATTATTATTTATTATCTTTCAAGATTAATAATTACAAATTCCATCAATAATTATATAAAAAGAAAAAACAATGAGAACATAATGTCAAGACCAGTGATAGATATTGATACTAATGTAAGTAATTATTCTAAATATTTAGATCAAAATGGAAATCTAAATAGATTTGCAACAAATTTTGACAATAATAAATCTCCAATACATAGATGGTTCCCGTTTTTAGCAGGATTTTCGAATTTGTTTGTTAAAGAAACTTTAAATTTTTTTAATGTGCAAAATGATTCAATAATATTTGACCCTTTTATAGGTTCAGGCACTACTGCTATTGTTGGAAAAGAATTAGGATTTGACGTTTGGGGAAACGAGATTAATAAATTTTTATACGATATATGTTATATCAAAGTCAATTCTCTAAATTATTTAAATAATGTAAATGAAATCGAAGAATTTAGTAAGAGAATAATAAACGAAGTATCCAAAAATTGGGATTTACAAAGGATAGACAATGAAAACCCAATATTAAAAAAATGTTTTCCATTAAATAATTTAAAGAAGTTGACATATATCCGAGAAATAATTAATCAAACATGCACAAATGACTATTTAAGAGGCATATTGTTTATGGCTTTAACAAGAAGTTTGACTAATTCTGCTTCAGTCAGTATAAATGTACCCTATGTATCTTGGACAAAGACTAAAACTCCTAGGAACCCAATTTATGAATTTCAAAAAAATATAAATTTGATATGTGAAGATATGCTAAAATCATCCCAATATATTAACAAAAATGAAAACAGAAATATTTTCTTACATGATAGTAGATGTAAAAATACTAATATCCGAAAAGAATTTGTTGATTATATTTTTACCTCGCCACCTTATTTAAATAATTTTGATTATGGGGAATCTTTGAAAGTATTTTTATATTTTTGGAAATACGCTCAAAATTGTAGAGAAATAACGGAAAAAATAAGAAAAGTATCAGTTACTTCTTCAACAACATATTACAATAATGATAGTAAGTTAAATAAATCTAAATATGAAGAAATATTAGGAAATGAAATGTACAATTATATCCCAAATATATGTGAAGAAATAGTATCTAAAAGTGTTGAAATAAGGTCAGAAATAGAAAAAAGAAAAACTTCTAAAAAAAGTTTTGATTATCTTACTTTATTGTATTTTAAAGATATGTACTATGTCTTTAAAGAATTATTTAGAATACTTAAAAAAGATTCTTTATCATTTATAATAATTGGAGATTCTGCACCCTATGGGGTCCATATTCCAACAGATACTTACTTAGCAGAAATTGCGTTAGGGCTTGGATTTTCAAGCTATTCAATAAAACCTTTAAGGGAAAGAGGAACTAAATGGAACTCTTTAAAATATAGACATGCTATTAGATTAAGAGAAAGTTTATTAATTTTGAGGAAATAGTTATGGAGAACACTTTACCTTCTTTACCTTTTTCATGTGACAAAGAACAAAAATGGGGATTCTTAAATGCTTATAATATTAGAACAATAAGAGATATTTTTGTTTATTGTGTTTTTAAAATTAGAATATCAGAAAAAGAATTATATCAATATATGGACAATAATATTATCCCCCCCCCTAAAAGGAAATGGGTGTATCCTAATTCTAAAGTAAAAGATAGATTAAAATTAGAATATGTTCATGCTGCGAGATATTTAAAATTAATAAAATATGAAAACAAATATTTCTATGCAGACTTAATTTCCCATAATATTGAGAAAGAGATAATAATATCTGAAAATCTAGGTAGAGAATTTTTGGCAAATTCTGAATCTCCTTATCTTAAAGAAAATGAAATAAAAGCTTTACGTAAGATAGTACTAGATTATAAGAAAGCAAAAGAATTTCTATGGTGGTTCCTTGATTGGGAAAAATATCCGACAATAGATAGTTTTGAGGAGAATGATTTTAAAAATGATTCTAAACCAATTTTAATTAATTCAAAAATTGAACCGAAAAAAAAAGCAAGAGAAATTATTATACGAGAAATTGATTCTAAAAAATGGAGAATACCATACCAAAAACCAAATGATTATACAAGATTAGTTACGTATATTTTACCGCAATGGTTTAAAGAATTAGGTTTAATTGACAGTGTAGCAATATTTCCAGAATATAGTTTCGATGGTAATACATGGATTATGTATTACCCAATTAGAGCAGGATATAATGACATTAATTTAGAAGATTTAAAGAAATCAATTTATGATATTTTTTTTAATGATTTAGAAAATAAGAAAATTATATGGATACCCCAATTATTATATTATTTAGTAAGAAAGTATTATTGCTCTTTAGAGGATATGAAGAATTTAATAATTAAATTACACAATGATAATTTTTCTAATTTTTCATTGGAAAGAGCTTCTTTACAAGTAATGACTTATGGATCAAATATAAGAAAATCAAGATATAATCCTAATTATTATGAGAATAGCTTTATAAAACTAGAAGGATTCTATAGAAGCTATATTATTATTAAAAAAGAAGGGAATAATAATGAAAAAAACTAAAAATTCAATTGAAACTTTAGAATCACAAATAAAGAAAATTGAAAAAGAAATATTTGACAAAAATGATCGATTAAAAATAAATCCTTTTCCTCCTGCTGCAATTGCAAAAGACCCTAAGATGCCCCCTTTAGATGAAATAACAAATGAATTAATAAAAAAATATATTATGTCAACTTATCTAAAAAGAAATGATGAATCTTTTGGAGAATATGCAGGGCTTACAATTATTGGAGATTATGGTATGGGAAAAACTCATACGATGAAACATATTGAATATATAATAAATAGTCTAAATAACTCAGATGTAATTGAATATTCAGCTTTAACTGTTTATATAGACAGACCAGACGAATCCCCTCAAAAAGTCATTCATAAAATAATAGAACTGATTGAATTTGATTCTTTAAGAAAATATATTTGGAATATAATCATAACTTCCTTAAAAAAGGTAAAAATTGAAGATTTTAAAAAAGAATATATTAGTGGAATGTACAAATATATCGAAAATAATGATTGGAAAGAACTATTTGATGAGCCTATTCGTTCTAATCCCTTAGAATTTTTAAATAAATTTAACGAACTTGGAGGAGATCTCAAAAAACTTCAAGAAAATAGTCGAGATATTATAAAAAAGGAAATAGTTCCTGATGAAGTGCTAGTAGATAGATATCTATATCTTATATTTCCAGATAAAAAAGTAATTTTAAATTGGGAAGCCCTTGCAGGATATATTAATAGTCGTGATTTGGAAAAAAAAGAAGTTCAATTTCTTAAAAGTATAGTCAAAATTTTAAAGAAAAATAATTACGATATGTTATATGTCTTTATTGATGAATTTGAAGATGTAAGTAAATTAAAAGGAATACAACTAACTAATTATTTACTAACTCTTAATACTCTGATTAATAGTGAGAGTAATTGGGCCGTAATAGTATCCCTAACTAGCGATGCACTTAAGAGAATTAAAGAAGAGTCAGTACCATTGTATGATAGATTAACAACATACTCTATTGAATTAGAAAGATTAGACGAAAAAAAAGCTAAGGAACTAATCAAAAATTATTTAGTTCAAGCTATAGATAAAGATGACTATTTCCCTTTCACTGAAGACCTAATTAAGAAAATCTTATTTATTTCTAAGGGTAACTATAGAAGTTTCATAAGAATTGCACACAGACTTGTTGAAGAACAAAGAATGTCATATCCTACTGAATATATAAAAGAAGAAAATTTACCAAAAAATCTTGAGTGATTACTTGATTGATAAAACATTAGCTTTAGAGGATCTTTATCTAAAAATATTTGTAGACACTAACATAATAATTTCAGCGCTTGAAAAAAAACAGCCAAATCCAATTAAAGAATTTCTGATTGATATTTCTAAACATGAGCATATACAAATGTATATATCAGATTTTGTTCAATGGGAAATATTAGAATATATTAGAACAGAAGTTATAATCAAAGAATTGATTAAAGAGGGATTATTCTCTAAAAATAAAGATTCATATCATATACAAAAAAATCCTTCCCTGATGAAAGAAATAGAAAGGGAGCTAGATAATTGTTTAGAAGAAATTAGTAAATTTACTTTTAGTAATTACAATTGCATGGATAAAGAATGTATTGATTTTTTTCAGTCTGTAGAACACGCATTTAGAAAAACTAGAATAAGTGGAAAAGATATCTTAATGCTGGTATCTGCTATTATGTGCAAATGTGATTATTTTCTTACTTGTGATGGGGGTTTTATAAGTGAATCTCGTAGAGCCAAAAATTTGAATGAATTATTAAAAGATTCTAAGTATGGAATTAGTACGTTAAGGTTCTTAACTCCTGATGGGTTTATTAAAAACAATAAAGGATATTCTTTTGCCGTAAATAAAATGTATAGAGACTGGTTTAAAGATACAAACGAACCTAAAAGTATAGGTAGAATAATAAATTCTTTTCCCAAGAATAATGTAATCGGAATTAGGTGCCACGAGAATAAAATTATAAAAATCGGAGACTATTTAAAAATAATAATATTTGATGAGAATTACAACTATGATTCCATTGATTTTAAAGTAGAAAAGGGAAATATAAAAACATATACTACAGTAAAAGATACAGATTTTGGGAATAAAATAACAATAAAATTACCAGATCATATTTATTGTAGTAAGATCAAGTGTAATCAACCTCTTTACAAGTTAGATAATTATGTCAAAATGGATTAAAAATGAAAAGAAAATATATTGAAATATCATATTATTTTAAACCTAACCCCACCAATCTTCTCCATAATTGCCTCAATCACAATCGGGTCATCATTCCAAGCTCCAAGATTAATAACTTCAATGTTATTGGGTATGCCACACTTAGAAATAAGTTCAGGCAGATCACACATGCTGTGAATGCTATCGGCACTAATTGCAGCTGAAAAGTAAAATATCTTCTCTACTCCATTTTGTACTAATTTTTGAACAGCCTCTGATGTGCAAGGCTCTCTAAACTCCATCCAAGCAAGATCAAGATTCTTTCGGTCATATCCATCTTTAACAAATAATTCTAAAACATCTTTTCTAAATTTTATCTCCTGCTCTGTTTCAGTCGGCCATTCCATATCCCACTCCTTCGGCTGTCCATGCCCCACAAGTAAGACTCCAACTTTTTTCTTATCGGTTTCCCCTATGTGTTTGTTTACTCTTTCAACAAACATACTCTGTAATATCCTTGAATCCCACAGTGGACCTGTAAATGCAATTGAAACTCCGTAATCATCAAAATTAATTTTTCTAACTAACTCTTCGCCTTCAGCTGTATGATTTGAAATAGTTAAGAATACCTCACTTACTATTATTCTACTTGCTCCGTCATTTAATGCAGTGATAACCGCAGCGTCTGGCCTTGGCTCATCCTCTAAAAATGATAGGTAAAATTTAGTCTTCTTATCTCCTTCTTTTCTAAATCTCTCTTCAAGCGATTTCACCATCTTTGTGTGCATTTTCTTATGCTGGCTAAAACCAACATGGATATACTTTTTCCTTAACATATAAAGAAAAATTGGCCTAATCAAAAATGGGATAAACTTAATCTTCTGCTCGTCAAACTCTCTAAACTGATTAATCCACCCTATTGGATTATAATCTTCAGGCTCCCCATGTGTAAAATAAATTATGGCGATATGTCCTTTGCCTTTATCCCCTTTTTTCCTAGTAATTTCTGGAACATGCCTATGATCCTTCGTTGAAAGTATTTTAACAGCCATTACATAATACCCAACTAAAATAGAAAGGAAACACAACCCTAGAAAAACAAGCTCTAATCTACTTAAATTAAAATAAATAAGAAAGATGAAAATAATAAATTCAGAAAATAACAACATAGCGTATGCCCTAATCTTACTCTGATGGACTGTCAAGAATTTAACTATAGTAACCCCAATCAAAAATCCAACAATGAGCGTTAATAGAGATAAAATAATATTAATCTAATCCCCTCTTAGGCCATTATTTTCACTTTCAATTAAATAAGTTTTTATTAAATTACTAAATCAGAAAGTCATTTAAATTAATTATATTTCTTTTTTTTAATGAAAGTAGATTTACATGTTCACACAACTGCATCAGATGGACTGCTCTCACCGATAGATATCATAGCCAAGGCTAAAGAAAATGGATTAAGCACAATAGCTATTGCAGACCACGACACGATTGATGGAATACCAGAAGGTATGAAAGCTGCAAATGAAAAAGGGGTAAGACTAATACCTGCCCTTGAAATCAGCGCAAAACACGAGAAACAGGTTCATATGCTTGGCTATTTCGTAGATTATAAAGATCTAAAGTTTCAGAGCTTTGTAAACAAACTGAAAAATTCAAGAGAAGAAAGAAATCAAAAAATGCTAAAGAAATTGGGAAATTCAGGCTTTGAAATAACGATGGAAGAGCTAAAAGCTAGCGCAGATGGAAACATTGGCAGACCCCATATTGCAGACCTAATGGTGAAAAAAGGTTATGTGTCTACTTTCGCTGAAGCATTTGAAAAATACATTGGAAACGATAAGCCTTGCTATGTACCAAAAGTAAGGCCAGATATTAGAAAGGCCATTGAATTAATTAAAAAATACAAAGGTGTTCCCGTACTTGCCCACCCAAAGTATACTTTTTTAGAAGATGAAGATCTTGAAAACTTCATAGCTTATTTATCTGATATCGGTCTTGGAGGGCTTGAAGTCTACTACTCAAAGCACACTAAAGAAGAAGAGTCAAAATACCTGAAACTTGCAGAAAAATACTCTCTAATCCCAACAGCAGGTTCTGACTATCACAGGGAAGGCGATCAATTCGGGATGGAACTAAAAAAAGAGTATTTAGAAAGATTATTATCACTGAAGGATCTCTAACGCTTCAATTATTTTTTCAACTAGGATATTAGGGTCATCTGAAGATAGGACATTATCATGAGACTTCCCCATTTTTCTTAAGACATCTAAGAAAAGATCAGATGCGCCGCCAGTCCCTAATAATAATCCAACAATCTTTTTTTCATCATATGCTATTGTGAGCTCATTTAGTGTGCCAATCATTCCCTGGACTGAAATAACTGCATCACAGCTTCTGACAAGGGTAACATTTCTTCCTTTGTACCCAGAACCAGTGAATATGAGAGAATCAAAAACATCAGACGGATATTTATAATCTTCAACATGCTCTTTGAAATTTATTGCAGGGGACACTCCAACTGTTGTTCCGCCAGATTCTTTTGCCCCAATTGTAGCTTCATGTGGCAGTCCAGGACATGCTCCTGAAAAAAGTACCAGATTGTTTTTTGCAATTGCCCTTCCAAGCTCTCTTGCAGCAAGTCTAACATCACTTCCTATGCCACCGCTTGCAGAGCCAATAACTCCTATCTGGTATCTCCTAATACTAAGCCCCCTTCAGATGGCCTTCTTAAAGTAGTTCACCCTGGGCTCATAGAGGTCTCCCCTTGAGAGGAGTTCCCTTACAGCGTTATCAATGTCATCTGCTAGATAATCATCCTTTAGCTCGTAAAGTATGAGGTCAAGGACCACACCATCCCCCTCATCAAGCTTATCTAGAGCCTCCATTACCCTTGATTCAATTGCTGTGTCAGAATCAAAGATACGGCTTTCTTCCGCATTTTCCACTAGGTAATTAAGCTCCTCGATGGCATCTATTAGGTCAGGATTTATTCCCTCTTTCTTGGCACGGTCCATTGCCTTTCTCACATTCTTTTCTTCGTCATATATCTTCTGGGCTATTTTGAAATATTTCTTCTGCCTGATTGCAGCAAGGACAGATTCAGCCCTGTGAAGGGTCAACGTGTTCGGGGAAACTACAGATAATACTTCAAGATTGAGTTGCTTTTTACCCTGCCACTCACTTAATTTTGCAATGAACTGGACAAGGTCCCCTTTCTTAATTGACATTAGAAGTTTGGTATTCTCCCTAAATGCAAGGGCAACTATGCTCTGTGTTCCATCGTCTAAGAAAACAGAGCCGTAAGTACCATCCTCTGATAACCTGGGCTCCGCCATTATAGTTGCGACACCTTTTAGCCTGTAAACCTTTAATCCGTCTTGGGTAATGACATAATTAGTTGCAAAATCATCCTCTGGTTTTACAAAATAACCTTTGTGAATCTCGGCCAGAGAAAGTCTTGAAGATGGCATCCTCTTCTTCATTGGTAGACCTCCTTTTCAATTTGCTGGACTTTTCTAAAAAGGTCAAGATTGAAATCTGTAAAATCTTGAATGATATCAGAGTCCACAATTACCTGTCCGCCTTCCTTGTAGGGGCTTCCTATAACTCTTAGAATTTTTTCCATGTCATACAGATTATCTGATGAAACACTTACCGCCCCTGTTCCATCGTCTACGATCAGCATATAGGTGGAGGGGTCTATAGATACAACTATGCCTATGAAGGAAACTAAAGTCTCATCTCCTTTGATTTCGCGTATCTCTTTCTCAATAGAGTAATTTTGCTTCATTGCATCTCCTTTCCTATGTTCTCTAATACCATCTCTATCTCTTCTTCTAAATCAAAATCAAATAAATTATGCGCCTGGAATACATTTCCAATATACTCATTTTCTGCAACGTTTCCAGAGATTAATACTTCTTTTCCCAATAAATTGTAATGATTGTCAGATAGGTAAGCCTCACCTGCATTTTTAAAATTAAAACCTTTTTCAAGATAGCTTTTTACGCCCTGATGAATTTGATCAGCAGTTACGCCCAATACTTTCTCGGCCTTGTCTTTGAAAAATGAAGCTCTGATATATCCTGTTGAATCGTCTATCCCTATATCCAGTATGACAACTTTTATCGGGGATACCTCTAACTTACAGTGTTTGCAGAACCCTTTCTGGGGTGCATCCATCTTTTTAAAACATGTGGGGCATCCGTCATAAAAGAATACAGAGTAAAGTTTGGCTATCGTTCCCCTAATTTCCTTGAATTTGTCACCGGGGTTTAATTCGGATACCATCGTTCTCTCATATTTTAAGGATTTAATAGTAGATGTATCAGGTAAAGATGATTCATCAATCCCTTCAGGATTAATAATTACCTTAGTTTTTGAAGTAATAAAAAGCTGGGGGCCTTTCATTCCGCCTTTAACCTGCCCAGCGATTATCTTTATGATGTCCCCTCTGTTCACTGTTTCAGAACATTTGACAGCGTTCTCATCCCAGAATACGACGGGAATTTCTCCAGTCTTATCCGAAACTATGACATTAAGGACTACCCCTTGAGACCCATCGTCCCTTGTAAACTCCTTTGGGGCATACTTTCTTGAAACTCGTCCCAAGACATTAACGTCTTTCATTCCCTCTTTCAGTGTATCGATCTTTAGGTCTTCCTTCCCAGGTAGGGCTATCCCTTCTTCGGAAGCGATTATAGAAAGGATTCCTTTTGTTGTTATATCGTACATTAAAGATTCTTTTTTTATTCTTATTTTCTCTTTAATTTGAGCTTCCGTATAACCCTTTTCCATCAATTTCGACATTATGAGGGATACGTCATCTTCCATCAAAACACCTATTAACGTTTTATTTCGTGAATATTAAAATACTTTTCTATTGGTCTATTCGATAATTAATCTAAAAATCATTGATAAAGTATTCACAATATTAATTAAAATCCAAGACTTATATAGGTTATTAGGATTTTTGTATTAATTTATTCTCTTTATATTTTATCATGGTAAAAAGTGCCTTATTGTAAGGTGAGGGCATATTTAATTTATCCCCAAGCTCAATAATCTTACCGGAGATGTAATCGATCTCTGTCCTTTTTCCTTTTCTAAGATCTGAGAGGGTTGAGTTAATGTTCTTAGAGGTATTTTTAATGACTTCTACTGTCTTTTCAAAAATGTCATCAGAAATATCTATCCCTTCTTTTTGGAGAATTGTCTTTCCTTCTGCTGTGATTTCTTTTACAATCTCAATAAGATTTTCATCCAGAAGGATTCCATTTTCGCCATCAAGAATTGAAGCAAGGTTATTGATGGCCGAGTTAATAATTACTTTTGACCATATCTCACTCTTTATGTCATTTGTAAGCTCAGCCTTAATTCCGGCACTGTTAAATATTCTGACTATTTCTTTCGCATTCTTGTTTTCTTCTGATATCGCACCAATTAAGGTAGTTCCTTTTCCCCTGAACTGCACCCTGCCTGGCTTTTCAAGAAATGCGCCCATGCTTGTTACTGCCCCAATGATATTTTGTTTGTCTACTAGTCTAGAGATCTCTTCAATGTTTCCCGCCCCATTTTGGAGCGACATCACTTTTGTATTATCATTTAAAATCGGAATGATATCTTCGAGCGCTTTTTTTGTGTCATACGCCTTAGTTGTAATAACAAGGAGGTCTGATCCTTGTGCGTCAAGTGGATTAGAAGATGCACTTATCCTAACGTTAAATTCATCAATACCAGAAATAAAAAGTCCATTTTTATTTATGGCGTCTACATGATTTTGCCTTCCAATCAGTAAGACCTCTGCACCACTTTTTTTTAGAACCCCTCCAAAAAGACTACCTATGGCTCCTGACCCTATGAAAGCTATCCTCATCTTACCAATTATCCTTTAAATGGCTTAGTTTTTATACTTGATGTTAATAGTTATAATATATTCGTAAACGCTTTTAAGTATCCAGAGCGCAATAAAATCTAAGGTGATATAGTGGCGTTGCCAGAAAGAGTTGAGTTTATCGGTAACTACAAGGGGTGGAAGTGCTACAAAGGTTTTGAGTCCCTTGATGGAAAAGAGAAACTTGATATTGCACGATTATTACTCTCTATAAGAGAGTCATTTAATGAAAAGATCCTTCAGTATTTAGGGCAGGGTTTTGATCTAAATTTTATCCAGGGTATAGTTGACACAATAATAAAGGATGAAAAAACTATTTCTGGCGCCCTTTACAAGGCGAAATCCCCCACGACGACAAAGAAATTATCAGAAATTGCGAATATTAAGGAAGCAAAAGATATTGCAAAAGGGATACTTACTGAAATGGTCTTAGAAAAATTAGGGATTGAAAGGCTTACGCCAGATGTCCTTGATAAGTATCTCGGGCAGAAACCTATTGAAGACAAGGGGGGCACGGTCGTTTCTGGCAAGGAGATGGTCCATTTTCTCGGTAACTATAGTGGCTGGAAATGCGTCAAGAGAATGGAAGTTGAAGAGCTTACAGAAGATTTTGATATAGCGATGCTTCTTCTGTCCATGAGGGAATCTTTCAATAATAAAATCTATGACTACATGTCCGATAAATTCGATATGGAATCTCTTGACGGACTTGTAGAAGATATAATACCAAAGAAGGGCAGATTTAAAGAAGAGGATATTGCTGCGACCCTCTCTAAATTGAATTCTCCTGATTTCCTTTCCGGCCTTCAGAGAATATCCCCAGATCCAAATGCAACTGAAATCTTGAAGAGGATTGCCGCAGAAAAAACCCTGATAAGCTTGAAACTGGCCTTGTTGAATGCGAAGATGATCGAAAAGTATATAGAAAAGAAGGCTCTTATTGGCTAAGAAGGCTCAGCATGTATATAGTGACTAAAACCATTATGAACATGGCCGAGTAGATAATGATCCTGATATAACCTTGCTTTGAATTTTTTGCATAATCATATACTACGTAAGGTCTGCTCTTCACAAAAGTTCTCGGGATTGGGTCAAGACCTAAAGAGTCAACATCAACATTTGTTGTATAGGTCCATCCAGGACGACCTTCATAATTTAGAGGTTTATTAGCTGATAAAAATTTCTCCCTATATTTATCATACTCTGCTTTTTTCTCTTTGTCAATGAGTGTTTCATAAATCTCTTTTAATTCGAGAAACTTATTTTTTACCAAGTCTTCTTTTCCTGGATTCCTATCCGGGTGATACTCTAAGGCTTTTTTCCTGTAAGCCTTCTTAATCTCCCTTAAGTTAGATGAAGGTGTTATACCCCCGATCATTTCATAGTAATCTTTTTTTGGATTGTAAGACATTTTATCAGTAGACCCATACCTGGTATATTCTAGTCTAATGATAAACAGAATATAAATTTATTACTTTAAAAATGTTAAATCCATCTAGAATTGGCATATTAAAGTATCAGAGAAAAGATTATCTAAATTTTGAGTATTTAGAAAGAACTCGGAGAATATCTAACGCGATATCCGTGTCTATTAACCCTTCATCTTCCTTGTCCTTTAAGAACTGTTTAGCCTCGTCAAAACCTATCTTTGAAGCTTTGGCATATAATGGCCCACGAATAAGACCGGCTTTATCTTCAGGCATTTTGTTTAATACTTGATTTAAATCCCATTTAAAGTCTGAAACTCTTCCCATGTTCAATTTTTTAGTTTTTTTAGAATATATTTTTTGCTTGAATTTTTTAGATCCTTTTGAATAAAATGTATTTGATTCTCCTTGCATCTAACCCTCTCTTTTCTCTATTTGTTAAATAAAACTTTTTAAGCCTTTGCTTAATTCTAATAGATTTTCATGTTGTTTTTTTATAATTTTATCTTCATAAATCTGATTTTCAATTGAAATAAAGGTCCAACCACCCTCTTTTGAAGAAAATTTTACCCCAAGGACTGTTTTTGGAGAAAGAACGGTCTTCTTGGATATTTCAGCGGCTGTGTCTAAAAGCGATTTAATCTGTGAGTTTTTGATTTTGATGCTTGAAAGTTTGGTGTTTTTGACCTCCATTACTATTGTCTTTTCGCCTTTTATTGCTATTATGTCAGGGCCACTCTGGCTTACTCTTTTGCTGAAGACAAAATAACCATTCTCAAGAAGAAATTTCTTGACTTCATATTCAGCTCGGACCCCTCTAGATTTATTTTTAGTTACTGACATCAGATTAAACGCTTCCATTTTAATACATTAATTTTGGGGCCGATTGGAAGGTCAGAAACTTCATCTCTTATGAAGTTGATAAATCCGCCATTCCATAAAAGAACAGAGCCTTCTATATTCTCATCATAATCATTGCAGAAGAACATCTCTTTGACAAAGTCAAAAGAGTCATCCTTTTCGCCTTTTATTAAAAGAGGTAAATCATCATCAAATGACACTAGCTTATGATTTATTTTCATTTCCCTTCTGAGGGATACTGTAATATCTATAACACCTAGCCATTTCCAGTCTTTCTTGTCAATATGCATAAAAGAAAGTGCAGAAGGATTTCCATCCTTTGATTCAACTATCATCAATCTTCTGCAGCCTTTAAGAACAGCAATATCCTTTAACTCTTCAATAGATTTTTTACCCCTTGTAACTTGAAAAGAAAGGGGTATAACTCCTAGTAGCTCTTTAACAAAGGACCTAGTCCTAGTTGATGGCCTCCTAGAAGTTGAGATAAGCATCATATTAACGTGCTTGCACTGTCTTTGCCAATTCAGGCCTCATCTTGATGAATATCCTGTTACCACAGTAGGGGCATTTAATCCCCCTTATATCATCAAGTTCCGTAGGGGTGAGTACTCTTTTACATTCAATACATTTATACAACTATTCACTTCCTACTTTACAGCTGCCTTCTGTGAAACTCTTCCCACAGGCGTATCTGGAAGATATGTGCCTCCGGCAAAAGTAGTATCACACTTTGAGCATTGCCATATTGCAGTGTTTATTCTTTTTACAGATTTTCTTCCACACTGTGGACATTTATGTTTCTGTCTCATCTGGGCTTCAATGTTAGAGATTTTAACTCTAATTTTTCTACCATATCTTGGCCCAAATCTTCCTGCACTGCTTGACTTATTTGAAACTGCCATGAACATCACCTCATTTCAGAGAATTTTTCTTTTAGAAGGGCCCTAACTTCGTCGCCCCTCACCTTTGATCGTCTGACGATGTCTAAAATCTCCTCTTTTTTAAAGCTTCCTACGTCCCCTTTCTGCATTGCGGATATTCTTCCACTGTCTTCAGTTGTAGCAGTAATTCTTGAATCCATTACACTTTCCTCTTCCATTGAAGGATCATATAAGATTGAATCTGCTATTTTTGCATATGTACAGGGTACAGGGATTTTTTTCATTGGTAACGGCATTAGTTCTTCTGTTTTCTTTCCTTCTTCGTCTAATACTGCCATTTTAGTATTGTAAAGAGCTCCTATTGCTGCAATTCCAGCTGCGTCAAATAGGTTTCCATTGTAATCCATTATATGGATATCAACAAACAAGACCCTGACAAGCTCTCCTTCTTTAATGACTAATTTTTGGAAGTCAATGGCGCCTGATTCCCTGATTCCTCTGTCAACTATTCTTGCAAGTTCTATCGCATCTTCCCTTGGTGGGCCTGCCTCAAAGTCAGGGGATGCCATTGGAATTAATTCTGCATTAGTTGTAAAAACTCCTTGATTGGGGGTGTCAGGAAATGGTGCTCCGGTCTCACACTTTACTCCAGCAATTACTTTTGTGTCTCCAATTTGAACGTAGCATGAACCTTCAGCTTTGTTTACAATTCCAAGATCGACCTTTAGATCTCTCATGTCATTAAGGCCTCTTCCATCCTCACGCTTATCGTTCTTCAAGAGGCTTATCATATACTCTTTCTTAATATCTGAAAGAACACTACTCATTTGCCACATCCTCCGTTACATATTTTTTCTTTAGCGCTTCCTTTTGAATTTCATATACTTCAAGACATCCTTTCCTACCGAGGTCTAAAGCCTCTTCAAGCTGCTCTTCGGATAGGTCTCCGTCCATCTGTAAAAGACTGAACTCGTTTCTTCTTGGAAGAAGTGCCAATGGTAAATCTGCTTGACCGTAGTTATCCTCTTCTTTACAGAGATCCAACACAATCTTATCGTCAACTTTTCCAGCTGCGCATGCGGGTACCAATTCTTTCATAGGTATTCCTGCATTGGCAAGTGCCACTGATGCAGCAGTTATTCCTGCACATCTTGTTCCAGCATCTGCTTGGATAACTTCAATATTAACCTCAACCATGCATTTTGGGAAATTTTCTAATAACAAAGCAGGTTCTAATGCACCTTGTGTTACTTTACCTATTTCTACTCCCCTTCTGCTTGGGCCAGGTCTTTTTCTCTCTTCAACTGCGAAAGAAGCCATGTTGTATCTGCACTTTAATATGGCCCTGTCTGACTTTTGAAGAAATCTGGGGTAAGCTTCTCTTGGGCCATAAACGGCACAATAAATCTTATTTCCGCCCCATTCAATATAAGATGAGCCATCCGCTCTTTTAAAAACTCCAACTTCTATCTTTATGTTTCTCAATTCATCGACGGCTCTTCCATCGATTCTCTTGCCATTAGTAAAGAACTTTATGTCTTTCTCCATATATAACACCTAATATTATCTTGATAATTCAGTTTCAAGTATTTTTTTTATTCTGTCTGTTAGCCCTGGTATATGGGCTTCTCTATCGATTTTAAGAATGGCTCTCTCAACAATATCTTCCATTTGTCTCTCGCCCTTGATCCATATATTGCCATTCTGTCCGACCATAATCTCGCATTTGGTCATTTGTTTCAATAACTTAATCATAGATCCTTTTTTACCAATTACTCTGGGGACCCTTGTAGCATGAATATTTACAACTCTCCCCCATTTCATTTTACCGTAAGGTCTTTCCTTTGACTGTAAAACAATGTCTGAAGATTCTCCGACATCTCTAACATTTGCATAAATTACATCGCCTACTTTGAATATCCTCTCAAGATTTGAAGTGTCCTTGACATACCTCAAAGCATCCTGGACATGAAGATTGGCCATGTAAGGGGCATTTATATCCAAATCCCAACTTAGAGGATTTATGCTTACAACTGTCCCAATTACATCATCGCCCCTTTTTGGCATATATTTGCCTTCAAGTGGAACTACCTTAACGCCGTCATTTTCAATATAGACTATTCCTAAAACAGAGGATATTATTGTATCCTCAAATTTATCCACCCCATATTCATATCTAAAAGGCCCTTTTGCAATAGCCATACCTGGCGTGACAATCGATCTATCCTTAACTAAAAATTCCAATGTTATCTCTCCGTATCATTTATCCATTATCTTTGTCTCAACGTTTCCTTTTGTAGCGCTGTTCAACTTACTGAAAAGGTCGTCTTGTAATCCAGCTGGTATTTCAATTACAAACATCCAAGAGCCATCTCTTCCCCATTCCTCTTTAATAATAGTACCAAGATTTTTTGCAAATCCCATTGTTTTAGGTGCATGCTCCGCAGGCACTTTGACTCCAATTCTCCTGTTTTCAATCTTAATAGGTATTATTGGGGCCAATACATGAATTATCTGCTTAATCTGGTCTTCAGTTCTCTTGTACATATCTATTTGGACCCTTGCTTCTTCTAAGGCATTTTCTATTCTTTGTGGTGGGTGTGGGTGTCCTGTCTGAGGATTTATAGCATGTCTTGAAATATAAGAAATAATCTGGGCTCTCTTGTTTTCCATCATTGCCCTTCTCTGATCGGTAGTAAGGTGTATTTCTCCTTTCTTAAGAATAATTTTTGAAATCTCATTAACGTTATCTGTACCAAATGCCTTTTTAAGAGAGTCTGGAGACGCTTTATCTCCTTTGTCGGCATCTTTAAAAATAAAATTTGTGGCGAGGAAATCATCTACTTCATTTCCTCCCTTAAATTCTTGGGCTTTTTTGGGATCGACTAAGATCTCAAAATGTTCACCCTGGTACTTATATTTTGCAGTAACTGCATCATCTAGAGATATCAAACAATCTACTCCTTATCCTCCTCTTCCTTAATCGCTTTAACTTTCTCTATATAGAGATTTAATTTCTCTTCATCCATTTTCTGAAATCTCTTATCTTCCATGCTTATTACAGCCATTTCAACATTGCTCTTGCTTAAATCTCCCTCAATTGATTTTTTAAGGGCTCTCAAAGCAAGTATAATTGCATCTTCAATTGATATTTCGGGGGAATATTCTTTTTCGAATATCTCCATTGCAACGGATCTTCCAGCGCCTATGGCTGTTGCTTTCCATTCAAGATACGCTCCTGAAGGCTCAGTAACAAATATCTGAGGTCCTTCTGAATTGATACCTGCAAGAATCAAAGAAGCACCAAATGGCCTTAATCCGCCATACTGTGTGTGCATCTGCTTTAAGTCTCCGATCTTCTTTGCCAACATCATGACAGACATCTTTTCATCATAGCTTAATGTATGAATCTGTGCTTCAATTCTAGCTCTATCGACTAGTATCCTTGCGTCTGCTATTATTCCTGATGTCGCTGCAGCAAGATGATCGTCTATTTGAAATATCTTCTCAAATGATTCCGGTTCAACAAGCCTTGAAGGAATTCTCTTGTCGACACAAAGGACGACTCCTTCATTACATTTAATACCTATAGCGGTGGCTCCCCTTCTTACAGCCTCGCCAGCGTATTGAACCTGATACAAACTTCCATCTGGACTAAAAACGGTGATTGCCCGGTCATATCCAGATGCGGGTGGAACAAATGCCATTTATTTACCTCCATAAACTAATTAACATTAGACTTGATATTTTTTTCTAACCCCTTTATAGTCCCTGATACACAAAGAGGCAGTATATTAACTTTTTCTTTACCTACAGATTTAGTAAGTGATAGTATAAATATAGCTTTGTGTAATGATTTTATATTGCTTTCTATTATGCCACACTTATTACTATCGTCATATTCCTTAACCCAAAGACCTATTTCAGAAGCGCCAAACTCTCCTAAAAAATCAATGGCTGAATTCCAGATAGCTTTAACTAGGTCCTCTCTTTTAAAGTCTTTCCCTCCCTCTATTTTAAAACTGACATATCTTGTCTTTTCCCTGAGAGTCTTTGGGTTTTTTATGGACATAAAAACATCTAAAATAGTTATTATACACATGATTTAAGTATTTTGTCATAAGTTGTCAATCTTAGTATATTCAGAACATTTAAATATAGTATCGTACAAATAATAATTGTGCCAGACAAAAAAAGTATAGCGGAGATAGTTAGGGAATACATAGGTGCACACCCGTCTATAATGGACTGTCTTAAGTATGGAATAATCAACTATTCTGCTCTTTCAAGGATGATAATGGACGAATACAAAATAGACAACATGGTTGCTGTACTTATAGCGTCAAGAAGGTATGCTGAAGAACTGCAGAAAGAAAAAAAGTTTCTTGAGAAAAAAATAAAGCTAATTCTAAAGAAAAGCAGGATCAACATAAAGACAAAAGTCGCAACTGTAACATTAAAGCCCGGATGGCATGTTTTCTTGAAACTTGAGCCTGTTCTAAAGAAGACACTTTCTGAAGGATATCTAATCAATATTATCCAAGGCTCCCAAGGTATAACCTTAATCTTACTTGAAGATTATCTTGAGGAGGTTACAGATCTTATAGGTAAAGAAAATGTATTGAGAGTTTCAAAAGATCTAGTTGAAATATCTGTTAAGAGTCCCGAGGACATTGGGGATACACCAGGAGTTGTGTCCTACCTATCATCAAATCTTTCCTCTGTCGGGATAAACGTTATTGAAACTATGAGCTGTTTTATGGATACTATATTTGTCGTCGATGAGAAGGATATGGTGCTTGCTTTCGAGGCTCTCAATAGATGTATAGACTAAACCTTTAATATCTAAAAACTTGAAATAAGGCGTGATATTATGGAAATGAATGTTATTGACATAAGGAAAGATGATGGTGTTGAGTTTATAGTTGGGCAGGGGAACTTTTCTATATATACTGTAGATGATCTTGCAAGGACTCTTCTAACCTGTGTTTCAGGGATCAAAATTGGTGTTGCGATGAATGAAGCCAAACCAAAGCTTACAAGGGTTGCAGGAAACGATGAACACCTAAAAGAACTTGCCGCCAATGCCGCCTTGAAGATAGGGGCTGGGCATGTATTTGTAATAATGATGCGGGGTGCTTTCCCCATTAATGTCTTGAACAACATAAAAGGACATCCTTCTGTTTGCGCTGTGTATGGTGCAAGCGAAAATCCTTTCCAAGTAATTATAGCAAAAACAAATCTGGGAACTTCTGTTATAGGAGTCGTTGATGGAACTTCCGCTGAAAAGATTGAAGATAAATATGAGAAGAAAGAACGAAGAGATCTTTTAGAAAAAATAGGATACAAGGTAGAATGAAGACCAAAATAGAAAACCTAAAAGGTCTAAGGCTATTGAATCCTGGGCCTCTTGTTTTGATCACATCAAAATACCAAGGTAAGTCCAATATCGTTACTGCAGCATGGACAAGCCCTGTCTCACATTCACCGCCACTTGTCTCAATATCCCTCTCAACGAAGAAACTATCCCACGTTTTGATTGGAAATTCTAAAGAATTTACAGTTAATATCCCTTCAATTGAACTTTTAGACAAGGTTTTATTGTGTGGTTCTGAGAGTGGACGGAATGTTGATAAATTTAAGGCGTATAAACTTAAAGAAGTTAAAGGAAAAAAGATAGCTTCCCCTTCAATTAAAGAATGCTTTGCTTTTCTTGAGTGTAAGGTCATTGACTCCTTCCTGTGCGGTGACCACTATCTCTTTATTGGCGAGATAGTCCATTGTGAAATTGAAAAGGATTACTACAATGATTGTATTGATGTTGAAAAGGTAAAGTTCATTAATCATCTTGGAGGCTCTTGCTTTACCTATCCTGAAAAAATAGTTGAAAAGAAAAGAGAATAGTTACTGGAACTCTGATACGTGATCTCTTTTTATGTCCTCCATCTTGAGGTCATACATCTTGAACTCATCTTCATACTGTTGTATATTATTCATTGACTGGATAATTCCATCTTCTTGCCCATTTAGATAGTACTCTTTCAAGATTTTAATCTCAACTGCTGCATTTTTTAGAGCTTGAACTTTTTTTAGGTAGAAATTTGTATATAGAATTAACCAGTCCTTCTTTGAGTTCTGAGCTTCACCCATCGCATTTTCAAGTGCTGTTATAGCTGTTGAAAACTCCAGTATAGCTTTATCTGCATAAACTGTGGCATTGTCCATATCCTGAATTGAATAAGCGTTTGAAGATATATTATAATATTCAATCCCATTTGCCAAGCGCAGATTTGCAACTTTTATGCTTGTATTCCAGTTGTCAAGGGAAGTGTTAAGACATAGCGGTAATAAAAGAATCAGTCCCAAACACAAAACTAAAAATTTATTGCCTTTCATTTTTGCACCTTTCTAGATTTTTTTAAATTAAGGTATAAATCCATCATATCTTCAAA
The DNA here is from genome assembly GCA_964621955.1 of uncultured Thermococci archaeon. Taxonomy (GTDB): domain Archaea; phylum Methanobacteriota_B; class Thermococci; order Methanofastidiosales; family Methanofastidiosaceae; genus Methanofastidiosum. The sequence continues at coordinate 10,852 of CAZUMN010000002.1, read as the reverse complement.
GACATAATCTGGCTTTATATGCGATTTTGATATTTCTGATTTATCGGCGACCCCACTTAATACAATTGCAGTTTGAATTCCAAAGTTTCTTCCAGCCAGAATATCTGTGTCAATCCTATCCCCAATCATCAAACTTTTTTCTTTTTTTGCTGAAATCCTTTTAGCTGCCATTTCCATGATTAAAGTTTTTGGCTTTCCGATTATTATAGGCTCAACACCACTGGCGGCCGTTATTGATGCTAAAATCGCACCACAGCCAGGTAGTATCCCTTCATGGGATGGGTAAGTTAAATCTGGATTTGTACCTATATATATTGCACCATTCTGGATTGCAAGTGATGCTTTCTTCATCTTTTCGTAGGTGAAGGTGATATCCCACCCAACTACTACAATATCAGGATTTTTATCTTCTAGTCTTATTCCAGATTTTTCAATAAGGGATACTAAACCTTCACCCCCAACTACATATGCACTTAGATTATCTTTTTCTTTGAGAAAAGTATCTTTTAGGAATTCTACCGTAGCGACACCGGAGTTTATTATTTCGTTCTCTCCAATGTTTATCCCCATTCTCTTCAATCTTTTTGAATAGTCAGCAGGTGTTTTGGCAGAATTGTTAGTGACACAAATAAATTTTATTTCTTCTTGAATTAAATAATCAATGAATTCCCTAGCCCCATTAATCGTGTGATTGCCTCTATAAAGGACGCCATCGATATCCATGAATATATACTGGATGTCTTTCAAGATTTACTCTCCTTCTTTAATATCCCTTCTGCTGCAAGGAACCCAGTAGCTGCCGAATTTACTATATCCCTTGAAAGGCCGACTCCATCGCCAGCGACAAAAAGATTTGGTATATTAGTTTCCATTGAAGAATCCACTTTTACCCTTATCCCGTAGAATTTAATTTCTGGAGCGTATAGAAGTGTTGAATCGCTCCCTACTCCAGGGAGTACATTATCCAGCCTTTCAAGTGATTCAATTAAATTTGTAACTATTCTATAAGGTAATGCCATAGCTATGTCTCCAGGTGTTGCTGAAAGAAGTGTAGGTTTTATGTTGCTTCTTCTAATTCTTTCAGGTGTTGATCTTCTGCCTCTCCTTAAATCTCCAAATCTCTGAATGAGGGGTTCTCCACCTCCAAGAACTGTAGCAATCTTTGCAATGGATATCCCATATGATGTTGTATCTTCAACAGGCGATGTCAGTGTTACCCTTGAAAGAAAAGCGAAGTTACTGTTCTGAGATTTAATATCTCTCATTGAATGCCCATTTACCCCGACATATCCATCGTACTGCTCCTTCATCACATATCCCTCGTGATTTGTACAAAAAGTTCTTACAAAATCATCATAAGTCTTAGAATAGATGTGGAACTTTGGATCTCTATTTACTTCAATTACAGGTTTCATTACAACTTTGGATACTTCGACCCTGACTCCAATATCAATTGGTTGATGGTCTACTTTGATACCAAGCTCCTGGATTTGTGACATCAAAAAACTAGAACTGGCTCTTCCCGGGGCTGCAATGACATAATCAGAGTCAATTTTATGTGAAGTATTTTTTTGCATATAGGTAGTAGTGTATCCTTGTTTTACCTTTTCTATTTTGTTGACATCAGCAAGTACGATAAATTTTACCCCTTTTTTCTCGAGATATTTTTTAATCGAGTTTATTACTACGGGGGTGTAGTCGCTCCCTATGTGTCTTTGAGGAATCTGGATAAACTTAATTCCTGAGGCTTCGGCTTTTCTTTGTAAATCCTCAATCATTTCTGTTTCGCCGATAAAAAGTTTTTCTGGCGCCCCGTGCTCCAAGAAGATTGAATCAACTTCGTTCACTAAACTTATGGCCTTGTCAGCTTTTCCAGTAAGGGCTTCTAGATCTCCACCTATATCTGGCCTTAGATTTAGTATTCCATCTGAAAGGCAACCTGAACCACCAGCTCCATATAACACATTACATGGATTACAGTTATCGCACTCGCCGGTACGCTCAAGTGGGCATTTTCTGCTATCGACATCTCTACCCTTATCTAGGATGATAATATCAAATTTATTAGTATCAGAAAGCTTGTAAGCAGAAAAGAGACCCGCAGGCCCTGCTCCAACGATAACTATTTTTTTCTTCATATAATTAATATTAGAAGTATAACCTAAAAAAGCTTATGGATTTCCTTTATTTTTTGAAGGTTTTTTTGGGAGTCCTTTGAGTGGTCTTTTTGTCTTAAGCTTTGATTTTTTGATTGGCGCTGGTATTGGTTCTACTAAATCTTGCCTTTGTTCAACTTCTTGGTAATACGCTTGAGGTGGTACTTCCTGCATAAGTGGCTTTTCTTGTGGCGGCCTTTCTAAAGTCTTTTTCGGAAGACCAATATGTTTCACATTCATCTTTAACAAAGCTATGATAATGAAAAATGCGGCAATTACTATAATGGGCAATGCTTGAATTAAGATATTTGATGCTAAGATTAAATTAATTTCTTTTTCAGTCTCTCCTTCGACTTTTACAATCTGTGTTACTTTTCCGTAAAGAGTCGAAGAGGCTGTAACTTGGTATTCTTTTGGAGGAAGGTCCGATATTACTATTGTACCTGAGTTATCAGAACTACCTTTTTGTTGTCCATCAATAAGAACAGAAACTCCACTTATTGGATTGCCTTGTAAGTCCTTTAGTGTAACTTTTATTGCACCGTTTGCTTGTTTTAATGTCAGTGACTTTGTAATTCCTGCTTTAGTTATCTCAAAATTTACTTCAGCGGGTTCGTATCCTTTTGCATCGGCTTTTAGGGTATAAACTCCAGGAGGGAGCTGCATTGTTCCGTTGGCCTTAGTAAGCTTTTCAACTGATACACCACTTCCTGTCCTTATTATCTCAGCGTCAACTTCAGATAAAGCCATACTGTCTTCTGTTTTAATTTCATAAGTAAGAGTGCCTTTTTGTTTTAACAAAACAACTGTAACTTCTTTTTGTTCTTCTTGTAAAAGATTAAAAGGTTCAGTTGCATATTTCTCATAATCCATGAACTCAACTTCTACGAAATAAGTTCCTGGTTTAACTGAGAATCTAAAGAATCCTCCAAGGTCAGTAGAAGTATAAGTTACACTTGTTCCTTTGAGAAAAACTTGTATACCGAACAAGGGGTTGCCCTCGTCTGTTGTTACCTTGCCGTAAACTTCTCCTTTTATGGTTAGAGGAACAGTTGTTGAATAATCAACAGTATCTATCGGAGTTACAGTATTCGGTACTTCATACTCCGACGTGGAATAAGAAACTACAACTTTATAGTTTTGTGCATCAGGAATTTCAATCCTAAATTGTCCATTTTCATCTGTATTAACAGAAAATGTTTCGTTTGTAGTTACGTTTGTGGCTTTCACAGTCGCATTAGCTATTCCAAGTTCCCCTGTCTCAAAGATCTTGTTGTCATTTGAATCTTTGTAAACTTGTCCGGAAATTATTTTGAATCCAGAATGCCTCAAATAAAATGTTTTGGAGTCAATTGGAGTTATATCCACATTTTCGATTACAGTGACAAATCCACTTTTTACAATAGTAACTGAGTAAGTTCCTTCGGCTATATTCTCAAAAAGGAGTTCTCCTCTCGAATTAGAGTTTCCTGACCTTTGATAGTTTGTATCAGATTGTAATGACATTCTGATTTCTGCATCTTCAATTGGAGTTCCATTTACACTAGAAATTACAAGGAGAAAATTTTTGTTAGTAGCGCCCCAAGTTGATGGTGCCATGAGTACCAATATGAATATTGATAAGATGGCAATCCTCGAGTATCTTCCTAGCATTGTTCTCCTCAAGATTTTTTTATTAAAATAAAAAATTAAATTTCGGAAAATACTTTTCTTACGTCTTTAACCTTAATAGTATTGTCCATCTCTACTATTCTTGCCTCGCACTCTATGACGTCCCTTGTGTCACCAGAAAGCTCTAGGTAAGTTCCAAGATCTGTGTCGTAAGTTTTTACATTTACGGACCCTGGAATTGTTCCTGGGCTAATAGTACCAAGGTTAAGGTTTTGGACAAGTATCCTAACTGTATAGGGCTTATCTTCGCGCCTTTCAATTCCTCTTTCGACTATTTTCATAATACCTCACCTATCCTTTAGTAGCTGATAATCAATATACAGTTACCAGTTTATAAGCTTTTCGATATCGATAATATATAACAATGTTCCAAAATCATTACAAAATATAAACAAAAATGGCATAATACCTTTCAAATTATTGATGGTATTATTTAAATAGTATGAAACTATTGATAATCAATATTTGCCATTGCACTATAAGTTATAGTCAATATTTGATATTCAATTATAAATGCTTAATCTTATATAATATTTGGCTCAATTCAGTATAATGAAAGTTGTTCTTTTAGAGCATACCCAAAACCCTGAAAAAGTGTGCGCTGTTGCAGCCCTTACATCAATGAAGGAAGGAACTCCTTCTGATATGTTGAGTGAAATAGACGCAGATAATGCAAAAAAGAGAATTCAGAGGGTTGTTGGATATGGCCATTATTCAGTTATAGAGCATGCAAGTTTTACTTTTTCTATAGAAGGCATTTCTAGGGCATGCTCCCACCAATTAGTAAGGCACAGGATAGCTTCTTTCACTCAGCAGAGCCAGAGATACGTAAAGATGGAAGATGTTCCATTTGTTACCCCCCCTTCGATTAAGAAGAATAAAGCTGCAGAAGATATATTCAATAAGAGTCTTAATAATAATAGCGAGAGTTATAAGAAACTGCTTGAATTGGGAATAGCTCCTGAAGATGCAAGATTTGTGCTCCCAAACGCCATTAAAACTAATCTTGTAATGACAATGAATGCAAGAGAGTTACTGCATTTCTTTAATCTCAGGTGTTGCAACAGAGCACAGTGGGAAATTAGGGATATGGCGTGGGAAATGCTGTATCAGGTTCTTGAAGTCTCGCCGGCATTATTTGAATCATCAGGACCAAAATGTATCAGTGAGGGCATATGCACAGAGGGTAAAGCTTCTTGTAATTGTTACAAACTGTTTGAAGGGAAAAATATTGATGAAAGAAGGATAATTGTTAAAGAATTTTTTAAGTAATAGTGTGATTTTTATGGCAAGGATGGATATTGACACATATTTTATGAGTATTGCAGAGTTAGTAAAGAAACGGTCTACATGCATAAAACAGCATGTCGGGGCAGTATTAGTTAAGGAAGGCTACATCATATCTACAGGTTACAACGGTGCTCCTAGAGGACTCCCTCACTGCTCAGAAGAAACATGCCTTAGGCAGACCCTTGGCTCTCTTGAGAAATCCCATTTATGCAGGGGCGTTCATGCAGAACAGAATACAATAATTCAAGCTGCGATACATGGTGTTTCAACTGAAAATTCAACTGTTTACTCGACTCATTTTCCCTGCATGTCATGCACAAAAATTCTAATAAACGCAGGCGTAAAAGAAATAGTTTATGGAAGAGATTATGACCTTGACAATGAAATAAAAATGAGCATGATAAGGGATGCCGGTGTCAGGGTAAAAAAATTGCTCTTAACTGATTAGATGGAAACTACCTTAAGCGACATAAGGACAATTGATTACCCCACGTTTTCTCATGAGAGGGCGTCCGCGCTGAAAGAGTCTCTTTTTGAAAAAGGTGTCGATAATATCTATTCTTTTGGTAGAGTTGAACTTGGGTCCGATCGGGCAATAGGCAAAGGCAATACCTCAATTATTTTTTTGGGAAGTTACGAAAACAAAAACGTATCAATCAAAATTGAAAGGTCTGACTCTGAAAGGAAAGGATCTCTTAAGAAGGAAGCTTATTATTTGGTTAAGGCCAATGAATGTGGTGTTGGACCAAAGATATACGGGTATGATGATAACTACATCATAATGGAATATATAGAAGGGGATCTATTAATTGAGGGGAAGTTCAATAGAGAGGACATCTTTGATATCACAAGACAGTGCAATGCTCTCGATAGAGCCGGAATAAACCACAGGCAAATTCAAGGCGGAAAGCATATTATTTGCGGAACAAAAAACGTCATAATTGATTTTGAAAAGGCCCATTTCTCAAATACTCCAAAAAATGTCACCTCTTTTTTATCAATGTGCTTCCTATCAGACTGCCTTGTTAGGGAGAGAATAAAGGAGATTTTTGATTTTCAAGAAGATTTCATTAAGACACTTTTAAAAGAGTATAAATCCAACTCAAATATAGTAGATCTTATCAGAAATATCCAATAAGACTTAAATATTTTAGATAATTAACATAATTGGTTGTGAGTTAATGGAGTTTGAAAAACCCTGGACAGAAAAGTACAGGCCTCAAAAGCTTGATGATATAGTTGGAAGAGATCCAATAATTAGAAGACTTAAATCTTATGTTGATAAGAAATCAATGCCACACTTGCTATTTGCTGGCCCTCCCGGGGTTGGAAAGACCACAGCGGCCATAGCTCTTGCAAAGGAGATTTTTGGCGAGTATTGGAAGCAAAATTTCCAGGAGACAAATGCTTCAGACGAGAGAGGTATAAACGTTGTGAGGGAGAAAATTAAGGACTTTGCAAGAACTAAACCAATAGGTGGAGATTTCAAGATAATATTTTTAGATGAGTCTGATGCACTTACCTCAGATGCTCAAAATGCTTTGAGGAGAACTATGGAGGTCTATACTTCCACCTGCAGATTCATCCTTTCATGTAATTATTCCTCAAGGATCATTGACCCAATCCAATCGAGATGTGCAGTATTCAGATTCGGTCCATTGTCAACTGATGCTGTAAAGACCATGATTAGAAAGATAGCCAAAGAAGAAAAAATTGACCTTAAGGAAGATGGACTTGATGCGATAGCCTATGTTTCTGAAGGGGATATGAGAAAGGCGATAAACGCCCTCCAATCTTCATCAGGTATAGGGGACTCGATAACAGAAAGTTTAGTATACCAAGTCTCTTCAAGGGCGAAACCTGAAGAGATAAAAAACATGATGAAAGTCGCCCTGTCTGGCGATTTCATTTCATCGAGAAAGATACTTCAGGAACTTCTTTTGGGGCAGGGATTGTCCGGTGAAGATATAATAATGCAGATGCACAGAGAAACTTTCAATTTAGAAGTTTCTGACAAAGAAAAAGTTAGAATTGTTGATATGATAGGCGAGGCAGATTTCAGGCTTGTGCAGGGCGCAAATGAATTTATCCAGCTTGAATACCTTCTCGCCAATCTTTCCACAGGATAACGATAATATGCTTGTTGAAAAATACTTCCCAAAAAATTTTTCTGAGATAAAAGGTCAACAGGCACTTGTAAAGGATATTCTAGCATGGATAAATACCTGGGGAACAGAAAAAAAAGCACTTCTAATTTATGGCCCGCCCGGTAGCGGCAAGACTACGATGGTAAAGGTATTGTCAAAAGAGCTTGGATATGATTTAATAGAGCTAAATGCCAGCGATAAAAGGGACCAGACTGCATTGAACAGAATTGTTGGCAACGCCTCTACTTCAAAGACCCTTTTTGGTTACAAGAAAATAATTTTACTGGACGAGGCAGATAATATTCACGGAAAGGAAGATTTTGGGGGGGCAAAGGCTTTACTTGAGATAATAAAGAATACACAAAATCCAATCATTCTTACTGCAAACAGTTACTGGGAAGTATCTCAAGCGATAAGAGACAATTGTAAGCTTGTCCAGTTCAAAAGACTTCAATCGAGGACTGTCTTCGCCAGATTGAAAGAGATAGTTGTCGCCGAAGGGATTCATGTAGAGGATGAAACTCTCATGAAGATAGCAGAGCAGTCAACAGGGGATATGCGTGCAGCAATTAATGACCTTGATTCTTTAGGTAGCAAATTGGTGAAAGGCGATGAGAAGCTAGTTGGCTCAAGGGACACAGAGGCTTCCATATTCGAGGCCCTATCAAAACTTTACATGTCAAACTCGATTGATGTCAGAAAAGACTTTTTTGATGTTGATAAAAAACCGGATGAGCTTCTTCTTTGGATTGACGAAAACACGCCTAAGGCGTACAAAGGAAAAGACCTACTTCAAGCTATGGGCCTTCTTTCAAAGGCAGATATTTACCTGAAAAGGGCTTTTAACACTAGAAACTATTCCATGTGGAAATATGCATCAGACCTTATGACTGGCGGAGTATCTGTTGCCGGGGTAAGTGAATCAAGATACATCCCATTTTCCCCCCCAAAATATTTTCAGGTATTAGGTTCCTCCAAAAAGAGAAGAGAGATGAACAAGATACTCCTTGAGAAGATTGGGAAAAAGTGCCATTGCTCCAGAAAAGTTGCAAGATCGTACCTCCCTATGATATCGGCGTTATTCCTTAATCCAAGAAAAGGAGCCCTTATATCTAACTTTTTTGAATTTGACATGGAAGAAATAAAATTTATTGATGAGAAAAATTATAGGAAAATTGAATTGGCAAGAGAAGAGCTTTTAAAGGAGCCAGAAAAGAAGGAGAAAATTGAGGCAGTTCCAATAACAACTGACAAAAAAATAGAATCAAAGAAAGAAGCTGCTCAAAAAGAAAAGGAACTCCCAAAAGAAACGGAAAAACAGAAAGAGGACAAGCAAAAGAATCAACAAAAAACACTTTTTGACTTTTAGAGGAAGAGAATATGTCGGAACATTCTATATCGTCATCTCTAGACAAGATACCGAAATCTGGTATCAGAAAATTATTTGACCTTGCACAGAGCATGGAGGGTATAATAAGTCTTGGGATAGGGGAGCCCGATTTTGATACACCGCCACACATAATTGAAGCTGCTATTAAAGCCCTAAAAGAGGGAAAAACTTACTATTCTCCAAATTCTGGAATCCCAGAGTTGAGGCAGGCCATTTCTGAAAAGATGAAAAAACAAAACAGCATTGATGTATCTGAAAATGAAATCATGGTCACTATCGGCGGGGGAGAAGCCTTATCACTTGCAATCCAATCCTCAATTAAGACTGGAGATGGGGTCATTGTTCCATCACCTGCATTTGTTGCCTATGTTCCGACAGTTATGCTTTCTGGGGGGATCCCAATAGAAGTTGAATGTAGGGAAGATGAAAACTTTATCTTAAATCCTGAACTTCTAGAAGAAAAAATAACTGAAAAGACAGAACTATTGATACTAAATTCCCCATCAAATCCAACAGGCGCAGTCATGAGCAAAAATGACTTGGAGAAGATTTCAGATATAATTATGGAATACAATCTAAAAGTAATATCTGATGAAGTTTATGAGAGTCTTATCTATGATGGCAAAAAACACGTGAGCATGGCATCTCTTAACGGTATGGAAGAGAATGTTATAACAGTTAACTCATTTTCTAAAACTTATTCTATGACTGGGTGGAGAGTTGGATACCTCTCTTCAAAGGATGAAAGCCTATTTGACAGAATGCTAAAACTGCACATGTACGGCCCGGTATGCAATAATACATTTGCACAGTTTGGTGCCTTGGAAGCCCTAAAAGGACCTCAGTATTTTGTCGATAATATGCGGGACGAATTTAGGGATAGAAGAGACCTACTTTTGAAAAGAATTCAGGAGATGAACGGAGTAAGTGCAATCAGACCTGAAGGCGCATTCTATTTATTTATGAACATATCACAAACAAAAATGAAGTCAGAAGAGTTTTCTGAAAAACTGTTGAATCAAGAAAAGATAGTCACAGTTCCTGGAGCTGCGTTTGGCCCATACTCTGATGAATTTGTGAGACTTGCATACCCTCTCAAAAAAGATAAGATAAATGAAGCGTGTGACAGAATTGAAAGGTTTCTTTCTAAAAATTAATCCTCTTCAATTTTGATAGATTTAATGTTAAACTCCCTACCGGAGAGTATTGTGACGTCATTTGAGCCGCACTCACAGGTCATTGCAAGTATGGGAAAATCTTTATCAGATTTAATATTGAATTCCTTGTTGCACTTGTTGCAGTGAACTCTTGGTTTTAGGTATGTTATATCGAGTTTGGCATCTTCTGCGATTGTTCCTTTTGAAATTACATCAAAACAGAAGGTGAGCTGCTCAGTATTGACTAGGAGAATCTCGCCCATCTCTAGTTTAATTGACTTTATTTTCTTGGCCTTTTCTTTTTTTGCTGCCTCCAATACAGTCTTTAACATACCATCGGCAAGGGAAAGTTCATGCATAAATTCACCAATACACTTTTATATTCTGTCAAATGATTATTTAAAAGCTTAGGGGGATCATTTTGAAGGACTATATAATATGGCCATCTTATCTTGATAAAAATCTTTCAAAGAAAGACGGTAGAAAACTTCCAAAAAATTTGGCATTGGACCACCCACAATTCGATGAGATTAAAAAAGCTCTGGAGGCTACTGGGATAAATCATGAGATTGAGAAGAACTCAAGGTACCCCAAGGAGCAGGGAAAAGATGACAGAAATCTTGGGAGATTCATAGTTGAAAAAAAGTTCTCCAAAAATGAGATACTTAGAAAAATATCAAAAGAGATAAGAAAAAACAGGGGCTGAACTTAAGACCTGTCCTGTAAAGTTTCAACTTCAGGTATAATCCTTTTACCTGCGGCAACTTTATCTATGCTGTGGACAGTTCCACCGAGCTTTTCTATCTCCTCTTTTAATAACTCATAATCAATTGAATCCCCTTGTATCGAAAGTTTCACTGTTTCAGTCTTTTGGTCTATCTCAACGACGGAGATATTGACACCTATAATCCCAGGTATTTCAGATAACTTATTTGCAAAATCAGGGAGTATTGGTTTATGAGGTTTTAAAACATCAAGAACTATCATCCTAATTGAACTCATAAATCTACCTAACTTAGTGATTATATTAGGTTTTATAAT
>CAZUMN010000001.1:14650-71499 GCA_964621955.1 uncultured Thermococci archaeon | reverse complement strand
AGTTTTTGGATTAACTTATAGACAAATTTATAAGTATCCTCAATTATTTTATGTCGCTAGTGATTATTATGAAAAAACTATATGCAATAATGGTATCTTTGCTGTTTGTAGTAAGCGTTTTTGGAATTGCGTCTTTAGCGGCTGTTTGTATAGATTGCCCACCAACTCCTTCTTGTACATGCGGGCAAACAAACTACTATATCGACAAAACTTTAGTCACTGTTGGAGAGACATTTACGTTTTCAAAAAATAATCTCTGTACTTACAATGAAAGCGCCACTCCAGGATCACTTGACCAGACGATACAATTTGTTAGTGGATCTACACAAAGTGGGTGGAGCACAGCAACATTTAGAGCAATAAGTCCAGGAACTGTTACATTCACAAATGTAAAGTGTGGAGAAGTTGTAACTATAAAAATACTACCAAAACCAACCCCAATGCAACAGTTCATGAAGATACTTGGATTCGGGCAAAATGATTAATTTTTATTTTTTATTATTCTTCTAACAACTTTTTTTACATTTAAAATCTTTCTTAGATAAACTAATTCGTTGATTTCAACCTTATGCCATTTATATCGGATAAAAATTTAGTGAAGTTATTCAGTTTAACTTAATAAACTATGATTTAGCAAATGTTTATATAATTGTCATGATTAACTTTAGCAATTATAATGGTGATTTATTATGAAGAAAATATTTGCTATATTTGCCTCCTTAGTTTTTGTAGTAAGTGTATTTGGTGTGATTTCTGTTATGGGAAATGGGTGTAATTGTGATCAACCTAACATTGTCGCACCAAAAACAGTGACCGTTGGCCAAGAGTTTGTTTACATATACAAGGTAGAATGCGGAATTCGCTCTTTTACTAATTCAGGCTCACCAAATATAGGTGACTATATCCAAGTAATTTCAGTATATGGTGCTGGCGGAGGGATGGCATTCAAATGTAAAGCCTTGAAACCCGGGACAATTTATTTCTGCGATGATCAATGCTCTATATGCCCACCCAACATTTATGAATTCGGCTGTTATACTAACTGTGTGACACTCACAATAACTCCAAACAATTCACTCCCCATGCAACAGTTTATGAAGTTCTTTGGATTTGGACAAAAAGATTAATTTATTTTTATATTTCAAACTTTGTCCTAAGGATTGAGTTATGGGGATTTTTCCCTAAATTTACTAGTAAAAAATACTTGATTAGAAAAGAGAAAATAAAAATAAATAATTGTCAGTATAATCAATTGTTGACTCTATTTCGATTTTGTTTCGTGTTAAGCCTTTCTTGGGAAGAACTTCTTTAATGGCAATAGCAGCCCTATGAGGCTTAAGACGATAAACACCATTAACGGTGGGAGCAATGAAGAGCTTGATTTGAGAGTCAAGCTAAGCGCTACGAAACTTAAAAAGAATACTGGAACAATCCAGAAAGCATACCATGCCCACTTTTCTCCCTTTCTATAAGCAGTCACAGAGATAACTATAAGTAGAAAAGCGAAGCCAAAGTCAGACAAGCCCCCACTTCTAAAATAGAAATTATACAAGTCAAAAAACATCGGATTCGAAACTTTCAGATCTTCTATTGTCATGCCAACAATACTCTTTACCAACTCTGGGTCTGTGTTTAAGCCTAATGCATGAGGTACCGCTGCTACCATAGTCATTATACCTATTGCGAAGAAAATTATCCATGCATATTTTTCATAAATTTTTTCTTTCATTTTAATCACTTTCCTATCATATTATTATAATCAATATGTTAGAAAATTTGTCATATTTTTGTCTTATTTAAGGCTATCTCCTTCTAAGAGTTAGATACGTTTTAGTGGAATTATTGCTGGTAGCTCTTTTATGTTTTGGTGTTGTAATTTTGTAGAATAGACCCTTATATCAGTTCTTTCTTTAGCATTACCATGTCTTTTAGCTGAACCCCATTTTCATATATTGGATTTGGATAGTTATCTAGGTAAAAGCTTTTTTTGATGTCAAATATCTCAAAACCTTCTTTCTGGTATAGATGCAATTGTTTAATTGCTATATCACCAGTCCCAATAACGATAGTTTTGAATCCTTTTGTTTTTGCCCTGGAAATAGCATCTCTTAGAAGTAGCTTACCTATGCCTTGCCCTTGATGTTTTGTATCCACTGCTATATTTTTAATTTCAATAGTGTCATCACTTATTTTTTGGAGTGCATAGACCGCTAAAGTTTTGTTATCCTTTTCAAATATGAAAATTTCAGAATCATTGATATACCTATTAATTGCCTCAATTGTTTCATCGGCTAGCAATAATAGATTATAAGGAATTTCTTCATCTTTTTGAAGCTGTCTAATCATCTAAACAACCTTATTATAATAATTCATCAATATATAGTTTTGGCCAGTTTATTTATGTTTGCCCAGATAAAAATCTCATTATATTCAGAAACGAATTTTTTATTTCCAGCTTCACTTTAGAAACATTAGTTTATATATCCTAAAGTAGCTACACTAAGTATGAAATACATCGCATTGCTTCGAGGGATAAATGCAGGGAAAGAGCGCCGAATTGAAATGAAAAAACTCAGATATCTTTTTGAGTCTTTAGGCTTCTCTAATGTTTCTACCTACATAAATTCTGGGAATATTATTTTTGAATCAGCCGAGAGTCAAATCGATATATCTAGAAAAATCGAACTCAGCCTAAGAAACGAGCATGGATTTGAAATCCCAACACTTGTGAAAACATGGGAGGAGATAAAAAAAATAGCTGACGTTATCCCTGATAGCTGGCAAAACGATTCAATTCAAAGATCTGATGTAGCTTTTTTGTTTCCAGAAATTGATACAAAGAAAACAGTTGATGAGCTACCTATAAAAAAAGAATACTTGGATATCCGTTATATAAAAGGTGCTATATACTGGAATATTCAAAGAAAAGATTATAATAAAAGTAATCTAAACAAAATAATCGGCCACAAATTATACCATTTTATGACCATGAGAAACGTGAATACTGTGCGCTATCTTGCGAACATAAATGAAAATCAGGAAGATTAATTATTTTTTTTATTGCTTCAAACTTTTATTGATATCAAAAGGGTATTAGTCTATCTAACTTATACCCTTATTTCAATGATTTTATTGTAATGAATATGTAAAAAAGTTTTTATCCTAAAACGATATAATAACAATATGCCAATACCAATAACCTTATTTTTTGTAGTTTGTGGAATAATATTAGTATTTCTGTTTTTTTCCCAGAATAAAAAACAAAGTAAATTTGCCCGGATATATTTAGTTTTAGGGATAATATTGATTTCAATGGTGGTAATCTTCTGGATTGCTTTTTCTTTACAAAAAATATAAGCCCAGAAAAAGCAAAAGCCACAGGACATTTTAAATTTCTTTTATCTTGATTATATGTAAACACCTGAAATATTATTTTCTTCTTTTATTGAGAATATACGCTGCTAGTAAAGACCCACTTACCATTGCAGGCAGTTCAAATCCAGGTGTATTCTTTGTTTCTTGTGATGGCTGAGGTGGCTGTTCAATTTCTTCTTTAGTTTTCTGTGCCGTTTCTTGGGTTACAATATTGTTAGTATTTGATGGAGCGGATATTTCTTTTATATCCAAGAAGTAGCTTGTACCCTTTTCTGAAACTACTGAAATATATCCTAAGCGATACTATTCTAATCTGCCCCAATTTAACCCCTTAAATCTACCAAAACTCAATTTAAATTGCCTCATCACTCTATTTTTAAAATCACTAAAAATCTAAAAAATTTCTACTTGGTAACAATATATATTATATAGTATATATGTTCTAATAATTATTGCAATAAATTTTAAGCTCAAAAATAGATTTTGATAATTAATTACCAACATTTGAATTAAATGTATTTAATAATAAGATTTAGTAACACATTACCAATATTCATTAAAATATTTTAGATTTGCTAATTAATCTAATAAACAAAAGACTTAAATAGTAATTATGCATATAAGTTATATGGCAAATCTGCCAATAGTACTAATTATCATAGGTGCTCTTTTAGTAGGATTAGCGCTATTTGTAGTATTTGCAAGTCCAAAAGGATCTTCTACCAGAGGTAAAGGAAATATCCATAACAAAAGGGCGACTATCCAGTTCATAATAGGGGTTTTATTGTCATTACTAGGGGCTTTTTTGATGTTTAATGGGACTCTGCTTGGTGAAAATACTGTATCCATTGCAAGAATAATTGGTATAATTGGTATTGGATTAATAGCTACCTCATACATAACTATACCCTTCATGATGAATAGAGAAAATAAAAAGAAAGATAAATTGCAATAATCTTATAAAAATATATTTTATATGATATACTAATGTAAAATAATTGCATTAATACTATTGCAAATATTATTCAAAACAATATGCTTAATAATATAATAATGTAAATTTATTGCAATTATTACTTATCTTTGGAAATGGCATCGGATACCAATTCCCAAAAATATTCTTTATCAATATCTTCTAGGGACCTTATCTTGATATGCCTCATATTCTTTCCAGTTCCTTCGAGTAAGTTCTTAGGATCTTTAAGCTCTATCGCCCTGTAAAATCCTAGGTTAACATGGCCGCCTGTAGGGAAAATGTAACATATATCCTCTTTCTTTGAATAAACTGGTTGCTTCCACTTTAATGATTCATTTAGGCTAGGGTCAATAGATAAAATAATCTCTCTTAGCGCTTTTACAATCTCTTTTTTATCCTCTGGTAAGATGTTAATATATTCAGTTACTTCTTTCGAAAACCCTGCCATAATATCATAGACTATTTGTTCTTTTTGATTTAAAAATACCCCTTAGAATATGATTTTATTTTTGTCTAAGCTACCCTAAACGACTAAAAAAACGTTTTGCGAATAATAAGATTTTTAACTTCTTGGAATAATATGAATTAGAGGAAAAA
Organism: uncultured Thermococci archaeon; assembly: GCA_964621955.1. GTDB lineage: Archaea > Methanobacteriota_B > Thermococci > Methanofastidiosales > Methanofastidiosaceae > Methanofastidiosum. The sequence goes on along the minus strand of CAZUMN010000001.1, from coordinate 66,551 downwards.
TAGGCCCTAAATAGCCTGTTTACCCTGGCTTTTTTCTAGTATTTATCCTATTATTTATTGCGTATAATGTATATTATACGTAGCATAGACGGTTTTCGCCTAAATTTCGCTAAAAAAGGACGATTTTAGGGCCTTTTAGAAGTATCTAGGACTACAAATAAAGAGATTAAGATACAGTACAACGCATAATTTTTTTAGGCGCCGGCATATAGAATCTATTATAGGATCTTATTTTTACTAATCTCTAGAATCCTCTTTTTAGGTTAACAAGCCTAGCCTAATCGTATAAAAAACAATTAAGAAATTATTTGAAAAATCTGTAAATAGGCAATGCAGATACTAACACAAAAAGCAATACAAAAACTATAAGATATTGCCTCACAAAAAATGGTACGTATGCGCCAACAATAAGGCCAAAGATCATTGCACCAATTTTGACAAGGGCTATATCCCATGCACTAAATTTTTTTGTTTTGTCATCTATCTAAGAAGTAAATCCCATATTATCACCTTACTAATTAGGACAACTATGTATTTATAGTTAACTTATATAAAAAGTTGGTAAATGAATTCCGATTCCATTTTCATGTTTAATAAATGTCTTTACTAGAAAAAAATATGGTATTGGTATTCCATAACTAGCAAGACAAATGAATAATATATTGCAATTATTTTATATTATTATACTATATAAAATATAGTTTTATATAATTATTGCAATAATCCTTAATTATTTATTTAAATAGCTATTTTTCTTAAATACTCTGGATTAGTTGAATATTAATAGGGCCTCATCAACGTTCTAACGTTTTAACAATTATGGGGGCAATGTGGCGCACAATTGGAAAGTAATAAAACTGAATGAGGGATTAAACGTATACAAGAAACAAGACTACTAATTAAAAAATCATAGTTATTGGGTACCGATTATAAAATCTATCAAAGTTCTAAAATTAGTCTATCCTAATATTTTTAAAATTAATGCAATAATTATTTAATTATATATGTTATAAAATATATATTGTGATATTTAGGATTTTTGATAATTTATTTGTGTTTTGAGTAGAACGATTTTTTTGCAAATTTTTCATTGATCTAAATTTTAGCCAGGATAGCCTTAGTAAAAATAATTGCAATAATTATTTAATATTATATACTGGATAATATATAAGTTGACATTTTGAGTTTTTGATAATTTTTAAATAATTGATTCAATATTTAGTATAGCTTATTTCAGTTGATTAGCCCGCCCTAATTGAGTAAATAATTTATTAATTAAAGCTATTCAATAAAAAAAAGGCCATTTGGGCCTAAGAATTTATTATTAGTAACCTGATCCAGATCCGCTAGTTGAGCCTGTTGCCCCGGCTTGCACTATGAATTGCCCATTCATTAAAGGGTGCACATCACATCTAAAGAAATATGTTCCAACTTTTGCTGGGGCATTAAATTCATAAGTGGTAGTTGTCATACCCGCTATTATTGCTCCAACGAATATGGAAGTTTTAGCTTCGGAAGTTTCGTATACTGCAAAGTTGTGAGGTTCTCCACTGTCCTGATTATTAAATATTACTTTTACATGTGCGCCCGGAGGTACAGTTATTGTGCTCTTGTCAAATGCCATGTTCTTTGCCATAAGATTAATTGTGACCTCTTGAGCGGTATCTGTTTTTGGGCTCGAACAGCCTGCAAGGACTACTGAAAATACTAGTATTCCTATTAACAAGATATAAATATTTTTCTTCATTTATTCCTCCTTTTATTTTAAATTTAATTGGTTTCATAACTAATATGTTTCTATGTATTTAAATTTACTTCAAATAATCAATAGTTATCTAAATATATTTATCTATACTTGAAAATATCAAATATTTGGTTACAAGAGATATAAGTTAGTATTATCCAAAAATATTCCATATTATCGATACCCTTATTTTTATTAAAAAAGATATATAGCATTGCAATAAATATATAGTAGTATACTGTGTAGAATATATATTGTTACATCCGGGAAATTTTCGCTGAAAAAAAATTGAGTAATGGGCTAAATTATTATAGAGTTTTGGCAAAATTTGGGGGTTAAACGAGGGGCGGGAACATTACAATAGAGCGGATATATTGTGGCATACAGGGCGTATTTAGGGAATAAGTCCGATTTTTTAACCGATTAGGGTAGAGTAAACGGGCTAAAAAGAGGATTTAGAAAAAATATTTTGCATGTTGAATAAGTTTCTAATATATTGACAACAAAATTCTTAGAGTTATTTGGCCTAATATATTAGTTATTAGCCCATATAGGCACACGATGGATCTTCTGCCAAGATATTATTTGATTTAATGTATGCTCTTGCCCGGCACCCGCCGCATATTATTTTGTATTTGCATTCTCCGCATTTGCCTTCCCAGTTATTTCTATCCCTCATTTGGTTTAAGGTATCACTATTTTTCCATATTAATTTAAAGTCTCCATCTAGGATATTACCTACCTCCATTCTTAGAAAAGGGCACGGCATAATGGCGCCTTCATTGGATATTGCCAAAAAGAATCTACCTGCAGAGCACCCCCCGACATATTCTATGTATTTACCCCAACCGGGTTTATCAAATTTGGTGAATCCAATTTGTACAAGTTCTTTATTAGTTTGTTTTTCATGATGCAGCTGAGAGATTTCTGGGGCTTGTAATACTACTATTTTCCTAAAGTATTGATCATACTCTTTACGTTTATTTAGGATTTCAGTTAGAACTTTTTCTTTGTCTTCGTTATTTATGGCTAGGGGATCGTTTCCATTTCCAGAAGGGACGTAATTTAAAAATATACATAAGTCTGCGCCAGTATTTTTTGCAAGTTCCAAGAAGTTCTGAACTTCATCTTTCACTAAGCTAGTGAGAGTCAAAGACAATCCAACAGTAAGACCTTGTTCTTTACAAAATCTAACTGCGTTGATAGATTTTTTAAAAGAATTCTTTTTTCTATGGGCATCATTTGTTTCTTCTTTAGAGCTAAATACACTTATTTCTACATAGTTTATTCTTGATTCTTTGATATGCTTGGCCATTTCCTTGTCTATCAGTGTTCCGTTTGTTGCAAGCGATGTTGCAAAATCTAGTTTATTTGCATAATCTGCAATAATAAATAAGTCATCTCGGAGTAATGGTTCGCCTCCAGAAAAGACAAGAGAAGCCACTCCAGCTTCTTTTAGAGTTCCAATTGCCTTAAGCCATTTCTCAGTCGATAGATCTAAATTGATTTTTGACTTATTTATTTCATTACCAAAAGTGTTGACGTAACAGTAGTTGCAATTGAGATTGCATAGTCTAGTTAATTCGAGAACAACTGATATTGGCGAACTAAATATCAAAGGCTTCTTGTATCCAAATAATGATACACCTTTTAAGAAAGAATGGACTCCCACGCTATAAGACGAAAGGGAGTATCCTTCATTAAAAGTTGGAACATTTTCAAAAGAATTCCTGCTAACAGCAAAACCAAAAAGCCTTAAAATTGGGATCCATTGTCTGTAAAAGTGGAATAAGATATTGCACCTTCTACACATTATAGTTTCTTCTTCAGTTTCTATACTATGTATTATTTGTTCCAAAACAGTATTATTGCATTTTTCACATTTAACAGTTATCTCTTTGATAGAGTATTTAATTAAGGGATTTATAGTTAGAGAGTATAATCCTATATCCATTAATTTATTTCTTATCATCTCTATCTTTCTTTGAATTTATACTATATATATCTAATTTAAAATTTAGAAAAAAATAGAAATACTATAGAACTACTAGATCCATAATAATTGTGTCAAGTATTCCATTTGGAGAGTAGGCAATCAATGATACCTTGTAAGTGCCTGAAGGGACGTTAGGTCCAACGGTAAATGTAGTTTCATAAGTGCCTATGTTGTGTGCTTTTATCTTTTGCAATTCTGGTGCTGTACTCACTTCTATTCCTTCTGGCAATCCAACGAATTTGATGTAAACATTGTTTTGGGTAAAGAATCCTCTGTTCTCAACACCTATAATTGGCTTTTGAACCCCGGGTGCAATGGTAAAGGAAGAAACTATCTTTCCATCTTTTATAATAGCCTCTCCATTATTTAATGTGAAACTTTCTATATCGACTTTTGGATACAGGATAGTTGCAGGAAGTGAAGGCTTTGGATTGCAGTTCCAACAGCACTCTCTGTAAAGGAAGACTTTAATTTCTTCGCCTTGATTACGTGAAATATTTATGCTTGAAGGGATTTCATTATATGCATATATGTTCTCGGATACAAATGGCCCATCTAATAAGAACTCATCAATTAAATTTTTATCCCATCCAGAATAAAAATAAACAATAGACATGAAATTGCTGCCTTCACCAACCATTGGTATTATCTGATGCCCATTTACATTTATTGGTTCTGAAGAATTAGAATTTAAAACTAGGACATAACTTTCTTTCAATTGGCATTTGCTTGGAGGGCTATAATGCCCAGAAGGATTGGGTATACATCCTTCGTTTTCCATGGGTGGAAGTTCAGAATATAACCCCTCTATATTAATAAATTCAAGAATAAAACTTTGTAAGAACAATGCAAAAGGATATGTAATTGGATTAAAAGGTGTCATCGCTAAAAATTCTGAACATTTATTTATATCAATGCCCAAATCTGAATAAAAAGGATTTTTTGGTAAAGGTGAACATCTATTGATTCCATAATTAAATGGTAATGTTACTTCTTTACCTAAACGTCCAGGGTACCAATAACCTGGGCCAAATGGATCTGGGACATAATCTATAAAAGTCACTATCTTGGCATCAGCTTCACAATTACATGTGGAGCATTCTTGGCTACAGTCCTCAAGATAGCCGTTATATAATGCATTAAGTCTATTTTGCTCGACTTCATCCATTATAACTGGTTCCTGAATACATCCATAGAATTCATTATTATTGACAAAAACTTCAGAAGTCGTGCATCCTGATATAAAAGATACTATAACTAACAAAGAAATTAATATAGCAATTTTTCCTCTCATAATTGACACCGTTATTACACAAAGATACTAATTACCAATATTTAAACCTATCGGATTTTTTTAAATCGAATAGAATCCCTTGAATATCCTGCAAATAGCCAATGTAATCCATAAATCGTTGTCATCATCTTTTGGAAGGCCGTAGTAAGCTTTCCAAGTTCCATCTGGCCTTTGATTTTCAATTAGATAATCTAGGCCTATCTTGATATTGTAATCCTCGGCGGTAAATTTTAACTTGGAAAGAGAGTCAAGAGAAGAAACAATGTCGGTCCACCAGAAAGGATAAGCCAGCTTCACCCAGTAATCGGGTGAGCTGTGATCTGGATAATTATCTTTCTTAAAAAATTGAGATTTGAGGAATGCCCCAGCTTTTCTTATTTCATTTGATTTTTTGTAATGATTATGCGCTGCAAAAGCCCTCAATACTATCCCAGTTACTAAATGGGAAGATGATTTACTTGGATCATTTTTTATAGGGCCATCTTTTTCGCACATGGCATCGCTAATCTTGTGTTTAGTGGTCCTAAAAGGTATCGCCCAGCCCCCATCATTCTGTCTCATTGACAAAAGCCAATTTATTCCAAGGTCCACCCTGTCATCTTTATCATAGCCTGCTTTTATTAACATCTCTAAAATTCCTGCAGAGTAGTTTGGCGTATATTCGTTCCCATATATGCCACGAAAATCCCCTTCTTCAGTTTGGAAGGAAAAGAGAAATTCGCAGGCCTTTGAAATAGCATTATTTGTGTTGTTTAGGCCGTACTTTTCAACTAAAACCCTGAGGATTCTATATGTTTCAAGTTGATTGTAATTAGTCTGAGAATGAATTTCTTCTTTAGCCCTAGCATATTTCCAAGATCCATCTTCCTGTTGCTTATTCAGTATTGATATTGTCTCTTTTAATCCCCACAATGATTCTATGTTATCTGGATCTTCATCTAAGATGTCCCTCATCACGAAGTATGTTATAGCCTTATTGTCAGATAAGACAAGGGGGGTAACTGGGCTAAATTTCAGAAGCTCTTTCAAATAATTAGAATCACTTAACATAAAATCAATCAGATTAGTTTTACCATACAATCGACAAAGTCAGATGTGAGTTTCCTGAAAGGAAAAATATAGAGTACTACCCATAAAACTTCTGTTATGCCGAGGGCATAGAGAAATTTGAGTTTATTTTTGTTTTTAACAAAGGAAGAATATACAATCAAAAGCAAAATAAAATTGAATATTGCAAGATACAGATATACGATAGATGCCATTTTTCTCCCGCTTATATTAACACCTTAGTATATTTAAATTAATCGATTAATCCAAAAATGAATAGTAAAGACTTTTATAATGTAGAGCAATTTTCTAAACTGGTGTTTTATTGAGCGTAGTCCTTGAGGCCAAAAATCTAGAAAAAAAATTCAGTGATGTTATCGCTGTCAATAATATCAATTTCAAGGTAGAAGAAGGGGAGGTTTTCGGATTCTTAGGGCCAAATGGGGCGGGTAAAACAACCACAATGAAGATGATACAATGCGTTTCACCTAAAACTGGTGGTAATCTTAAGGTATTTGGGCTTGACGTTGGTAAAAATCCAAGAGAAATCAAGAAGCTGATGGGAGTTGTCCCTCAGATGGATAATCTTGATCCGGATTTCACTGCAATTGGAAATCTTTTGCAATATGCAAGATACTTTGATATCCCTAAAGAAGAAGCTATGAAGCGGGCCAGTGAACTGATTGATTATATACAGCTTACAGAGAAAAAAGACAGCTCTGTTGACAAGCTATCAGGGGGTATGAAGAGGAGATTAGTTTTAGCAAGAGCGATGATAAATAATCCTAAGTTATTGTTATTAGACGAACCCACTACAGGCCTTGATCCGCAAGCAAGACACCTAATCTGGGAGAAACTTAAAGATCTCTCCTCTAAAGGGATTACTGTTATTATAACAACTCACTACATGGAAGAAGCTGCAAGGCTTTGTGATAGATTAGTTATTATGGATAATGGGCAAATACTTGTTGAAGGGAATCCAAAAGAGCTCATTAAAAAATATGTTGGGGAACATATTGTAGAGGCAGAGAATACAAACGAGATAAAGGCTTGCTTGAATAAAAACAATGTAAAATATGACATTGCAAATGACAGCGTTGAGATATATACAGAAAATATTCAAGGAGTCACAAATCTATTGTTAAATCAATGTACTGAAAGCGGAGTTACAGCCAGGCCTGCCACACTTGAAGATGTTTTTTTGAAGCTTACAGGGAGAAAGCTGAGGGACTGATACTATGGAATTAAGCTACCGTTTTACTAAAGCATGGCGAAGAAATTTTCTGACATTTTTTAAAACATGGCGGCTTAATGTAATCCCTCCCTTTCTAGAACCTTTATTATATTTATTGGCACTTGGATTTGGTCTGGGAAGTTTTATTGAAAATGTCGATGGAATATCTTATGTCAGATTCATAGCACCTGCTTTAGTTTCAATATCTGTTATGAACGCTTCATTTTTCGAGTGTACATACACTTCATTTGTTAGGATGTATTACCTCAAAACTTTTGATGCGATGATATCAACACCTGTATCCATAGAAGAGGTAATTGCCGGAGAGCTATTATGGGGTGCAACAAGAAGTACTATATATGCCACTTTTATGCTGCCTGTGCTTTTGCTATTTGGGGTTGTTGAGTTGCCTTCTTCCCTTCTTATTATCCCTTTTGCATTTTTGAGTGGATTATTATTTGCATCTATTGCAATGTGCTTCACTGCCATCGCCCCAAATATAGACACCCTCAACTATCCGATGTTTCTATTTATTACCCCAATGTTCTTGTTTAGTGGCACGTTCTTCCCACTAAGTTTATTGCCAACTACAATACAGTACTTGGCCTTGGCCATTCTACCATTGGCGCATGTAGTTATTGTAAATCGTGCAATAACATTGTCTGCTATTAATGCAGCAACTTTTCTAAGCATCTTATGGATTCTAGCTGCAACATCGATATTCTTTTTCACGTCAATAAAGTTGATGAAGAGGAGACTTATAATATAATTAATCTGATGGCATATATCTTAAAATAACTTCCATCCTTGTGTCATCCTCAAACTGGTCAGGGAAACAAAAATTAGGGGTGACTTCGTATTCAAATCCTTGTTTTAGCAATCCATACGCAATGAGTTCGCAACATACGACATTCTTGTCTAGGTCTCTTCTAAAATATTTTCTTAAATCCTTCTTGATAAGCCTTTTTATTAATAATAAATTCCCAGTTCGGATAAATTGTAAATAGCTATAACCTAGTCCCAGATACATCATGCAATCTTTAACAAGTTTGTCTTTATCTATGTAGTCCGGGGGCCTAACAATAAGCATTTCATCAGTATCAAGGTATTCATCAGCTTCTTTTACTTGAACTCCTCCAATAGTTGCTTCAACGCTTTTATTGTACCCGATATAGAGTCTGCAATGGGGCCATCTTGAATCTTGTACGGTTTTACAAATAAATGTTTCAATTGGATTTTTTTTATTATTACTCAGTATTATGTCTCCTTTTTGTAAGGTCGAAAGGAATTTATCTTTTGAAGATGTCGCTTCCATGTTACCCATTTTAAAAAAATAGCTTTCATTATATAATATTTTTGATTATACTAATTATTTGGGATTATTACCAAACATTTTTATACATTGAAGTTTATAATATTGGTATTGGGGAATTTTATGAAAGTGTGTATTCTTTATGATTCAAAGTATGGAAATGGAAAAACATGTATGGAGCATTTGGGTTCTCTAATAAAAAACAATGGTCATGAAGTAGATATTTTTTCGGTCAAAGAAATAAAACCTTCATCAATTCCAGAAGCCGGGCTTTATATTTTTAGTGCGCCTACTCATTTTGGGGATGTCAGTAAGAAAATGAAAGGATTTATTAAAAAAATAGACGGAAAAGATGGCAAAAAATATTTGGCCATAAATACATGCCTTGCGCCTGAAAATGTCAAAGAGAATAAAACGATAGATACAATGGAAATGATTTTAAAAGAAAAAGGTATGAAGAAAGCAATAGAAAGCGTAAGAATAAAAGTTGAGGGATTGAAAGGTCCAGCAGATAATAATTCACAGAATCAATTGAAAGAATTAGCAGAAGAAATAATGAAAAAACTAGGGTGATAAAATGAGAAAAATATTGACTGTATTTATAATATTATTTTTGGCAATATCCTCATTTGGTATTGTATCCGCTCAAAAAAATGTTGCACTTGTTGCAAATTCTATAGACTATAATCTTAACAGCAACATAATATCTATCCTTCAAAGTCGGGGCATGAATATTGTTTACTTTAGCAGAACAGACGCAGGTTACAACTCTTACCCTTATGTGATTATTATCGGTGGACCAGATGCACCTGAGCATACAGGATTCTTATCATTACAGATATTACCTCCAAATGAAAGCTATAATCTAAGAAATATCAGGGGCTACCAGATATTCTACGAGAAGAGGGATCAGTGGATTTCTAAACAGGAGGTCTTTGTGATTGCAGGAAGCGATAGAGAAAATACTAACTTTGCAGTTCAGAGTAATCTTGTTACATTGATAGATAGAATTGTAGAAGATACAGGTAGCACAGCAGTACCTTATCATCTCATTAATTCATCTCAACTAAAACAGTGGATAGCAAGCGGCGAGCCACTTTTTATTATAGATGTGAGAAATTCAGATGAGTATCGGGCTGGTCATATACCTGGGGCTGTCAATATAACTGGAATTGAACTGGGGTCAGTGCTTTCAAGTATCCCGCGCGATAGAAAAATCGTAGTATACTGCAGCACTAGCCAAGCGGCGGTAACAAATGCGCAATTCCTTGCAAACAAAGGATTTACTAATGTTTATGCATTAACAGATCCATACTCAGTCTATGTAAATAGCTAATTTATTTTATTTTTTGAAATATTCTTTCAAAGGTTTCCAGTAATAATCCTCCCATCCCTGTTCGTAATCATCTGCTTGATCTTCTGGAACTTTTGAATGTGTCATTTCAATTTCAGTTCCACCTTGGACTTTCTTTAATTTTAGTTCAAATATCGATGGAGGATAGCCCTTCGGCCATTCCGTAGTACTCCATTCCTGAACTATTTTTTTCCCCTTTTCAAGTTCAACATATTTGCCAAAGATGTACCCATCCCAAGCTGTGAACTTGCCTCCTACCTTGGGGTCAGATGTTGCTTTGGAACCTGTAAAAGCTGAATGCTTTTTTTCGTCTATAATTGCCTCATATACGTCATCTGGCTCTGCCGGGATAACTACTTTTTGTTTCAATGTTTTAAACTTAAATTCCAAGTTAATCACTTTTCCTCTTCAAATTTTAGTGATGCAGAATTCATACAATATCTCTTCCCAGTAGGCTTAGGTCCATCATCAAAAACATGCCCTAGATGCCCACCACATTTACTGCAAGTAACTTCAGTTCTAACCATTCCATAATCTAAATCTTCATTTTCTTCTACATTGCTCTTGGCAGAAGCCTCATTAAAACTTGGCCATCCTGTTCCAGAATCGAATTTAGAATCAGAATCAAATAGTTCAGCTCCACATCCAGCACAAACATACTTTCCTTTCTTTTTATTATCTACATATTTTCCAGTAAATGGTCTTTCAGTTCCCTTTTCTCTCAAAATATGGTATTCTTCAGGAGTCAGTTTTTTCTTCCATTCCTCTTCTGTCAGTTTAACTTTTTCTTTCATAATACCCTTAGATTGTTAAAATATTAAAATTTAAATAGTTATTCATTATAATTTATAGTAGGTGGATTAGAATGATAAATAAAAAAAGAATTTTAATTAGTTTAATAACTGGTGCAATCCTAGGGGTATTCTGTATCGTTGGGGTAGGCGCTAGAATCGGATATCAAAATTATATTTTTTTAATTGGTATGTGGTATAACAGGGTAGTCATGGGATTGTTGATAGGCCTCGCAGACGATATTCAAATAACAAAGGGAGCTAAGAATGTTCTATTAAGAGGCGCTTTATTCGGATTAATTGTATCTAGTGCTATCTTTATTTCAACTGAATTTAGAGATGCGCCTAGTTTTTTTGCTGGAATAGTCTATGGTGTTATAATAGATTATGTTGCAAGTAAATATGAAAAAAATAAATAATTTAAGGATTGTCTGGTGCTGTTAGGCTTGACGAGCAGGATATGTCTATCGTTGGTTCAGGGAAGGTATCCCCATTTGGCATTTTATCCATTTCACGATTCTTTCTTTTTTCTAGCTCTTCTTTTTCTAGGACCCCATAAGCAACTTTTCCAATTAAGGTCAAAGGTAATTCTTTTTTGAATTCAATCTCTTCTGGGCAACTCCATTTTATCAAATGCTCTTGGCAGTATTCGATGAGTTCTTTTGCAAATTCTTTTGATTCTTTAGATTGGTCTTTTAGTGATACAAAAGCTTTAACACTTGTCATTTTGTGTGGGTGAGGCACTCCGATAGCACAAGATAATGCAACTGCAGGATGACTGTCTAACACATCTTCAATTTGAGATGGGTAAACGTTCATTCCAGAGGAAATAATAATTCGTTTAAGTCTCTGTTTAAAATAAAAAAATCCATCAGAATCCATAGACCCGGCATCGCCAGTATGTAGCCATCTTCTCCCATCAGGGTGGACTTTTAATGTTTTTTCTGTTTCATCAGGGTGATCTAAGTATCCAATCATCACAGTAGGGCCACTGACACATATCTCTCCTTCTGTACCGGGCGGGGCTTCTTCAAAGGTATCAAATTTTACTACTTTAAGTATCATATCGGATAGAGGAATTCCGATGCTGCCCTGCCTGTAATTATTTTTGGGCATAATTGTAACACCTGTTACAGATTCAGTCAATCCATAACCCTCTCTTAAGGCAATATTTCCTCCCGATTTTGAAGCTGCGTTTTCAAACTCTAATTTAATATCATGGGGGAGGTGATCTCCGCCACAAAACGCACCTTTTATGCAGCTGAAATCGATCTGCGATACCTTTGGATTTCTAGCAAGTGCAGCATAAAGAGTTGGAACACCTGCCATATATGCGGGCTTTTTAGTTTTTATTAAATTCAAAACTGTGTCTGCAGAGAACTTAGGAACTAATATACATTTTCCACCATCAATCAAAAATGTATGCACACAGACACCCAATCCAAATCCATGAAATATGGGTAGAATTGAAAGAACAGAATCGTCTTCTACAATCGGCCCTTGTGCACTAGCCTGCATAGCGAGACAGTTTAGATTAAAGTTTGAAAGTTCAATTCCTTTGGGAACTCCGGTAGTTCCACCGCTATAAAGAATAACTGCAAGCTCATCAGGGTCTAGTCTTACTTTCTCAATTTGTTGATATTCCTTTTCCATTAGGTCTTTCCACCAAGATACTCTCGGGTCTAGGGGAACTTTCTTTATTTTTCTCCCAGATGTTAGTTTGAATCCAATCTTTTTTATAGTTGGAAGATAATCTGTAATTTTTGCAAGAATTAGTTTTTCAACTGATGTAGAATCTAGTATATCTTTAAAATTCCCATAAAAAGCATCAAGAGTGATAGCATATTTACTTTTGCTTAAATTAAGATAGAATTTTACTTCTTTTGGGGGAGAAAGTGGATGGATCATACTTGTTATCCCGCCAATTTTGTTTGCAGCGTAGAAACAAATAATTGCTTGTGGGCAGTTTGGCATACAAATAGTAATTCGATCGCCCTTCCTAAGACCAAGTGCATATAGAGCATTTGCAAATCGATCTATATCGTGTAAAAACTCCTTATATGTTGAAGTAAGGTCTAAAAAGTCATAAGCTATTCTATTTGGGTATTTTACAGAGGCGTCATAAATAGCCTCATAAATTGTTTTTTTAGGATAATCAATTGATTCAGGAATATAATCTTCATAATACTTTAACCAAGGCTTTTTTTCATACATTATTTTCCCTCCGTTGCTATCAAATAATCTTTGATATCCTCCTCGGACGGCGGCTTTTCTAGTATTTCAGGATTCTGCATAAAATTCTCGAATAATTCAATTGCTTTAACAAAATATATTCCTTCGCTAATACGATCATCCAAGGTGTAACCTATTCTAACCACATCCTTTACCTTTAATTCATCGTTTTCATCGACCACAGGAGCTTTGTGAATCTTGCCCAACGCAATGAAATTTGAGGTATTGCCATATTCAAACAGGTGGTGAAATACTGAATTAAGCCCCAAACTACCTAGATTAGTAACATAAACACTTGCATACATCGGATCATCTTTGACAATGGAAGCAGGCAGAATTCCATAGTAATCAAGACCCCTCCACACCCAAATAATAAATCTTAGTATAAAATCGGGGAATTTGATGAGAAGATCTATCTCCTTTTCTTCATGCTTTTTTTCGTCTCCTCTACCATATTCAAGAGATTTGGCCATTCGTTGAATCACCATATCCAAAGTATCTCTTGGATCAAAAGTAACTTTAATATTAGAATACTCCGATTCTTCGTCAAGTTTTTTCTTGACAATCATTGAAATTTGTATGGCATTTCTTTGAAATATTCTTCTGCCCATAACAAATCTATTCAACTGAGGCCTCATTGCAACAGTTCTGACTAGAGAAGCAATGAAAATATGAAAAAATTTAATTTTCTTTTCACTAAGTCCAGCATTAGCTTTTTCCATGTATTCCAAAGTTTTTCCAACTTCAAACTCAAAGTCTGCATATATTGCAGATTCGGTCCTTGTTTTCATTACAAATGGATAAACTCGTCTATAATTGGACAGTGTTCTTATCTGCTTACCGTCGCATCTATCGCCAAAAGCCATATATTATCACCGATTGTTGATACAATATTAGACATTTGTCGTTTATATTTATAAGTTTTCCTTTTATAATGGAGATGAAATTATTAATTACTACTTACTTTCAATCTAATAATTTTAAGTACTTCAAACCACAGTACACCGATTACTCCTAATACAAGACATATCAAGAGATCATTAATATGGAGTATGGATAAGAGAAACAAATCTCTAAGGAAGGGGATATATAATACCATACCTAAAAATATTAATGCCCCAAATGTAACATACCAAAGCGCTGAATTTGGTGATTTGAGTGTCTTTAATATTGTTCTTGTCCAAGATCTATTGGTGAATATTAATGCTAAGTTTGCAACGATTAGGGTCGTAAATGTAAAGGCTCTGGCTTCCATTTCTCCTTGCCCTCTACTTAATACAATAATGTAAGTTACTAAAACAATAATTAAAACGCTAAATCCTTGTAAAAAACTCAACAAAGCTGTTGATCTTCCGAAAATATTTTCTTTTGGACTTCTTGGCGGCCTATTCATGACATTGGCCTCTTCAGGTTCAGCTTCAAAAACAACGGAACATGAAGGATCTATTATTAATTCAAGAAACACTATATGCACGGGCAATAGAACTAACGGCATCTTGAGAAGAACGGGTATTAGTGACATGCCTGCAATCGGGACATGTATAGCCAAAATATATGCCATAGCTTTTTTTAAATTATCAAAAATTCTACGGCCCATTCTAACAGACTTAACTATTGATGAAAAATCGTCATCAAGCAATACAAGATCCGCAGACTCTCTGGCAACATCTGTACCTCGCCCCCCCATAGCTATCCCAATATTTGAAGATTTTAGGGCAGGTGCGTCATTTACGCCGTCACCAGTCATAGCAACGATTTCGCCGTTAAATTTCAGGGCATTGACTATTCTTAACTTTTGTTCTGGGACTACCCTTGCAAAAATAGTAATATCTTTAATTATCTTTTGAAGCTCATCATCTGTCATTTTATCTAATTCTTGTCCCGTAACAATTTTCTCCGGATTTTTCAATCCAATCTGTTTACCTATGTTTTGTGCGGTACTTGGATAATCACCGGTAATCATTATAATTTTAATGCCTGCACCATAGCATTCTTTTACTGCATTAGGTACAGATGGCCGGATAGGGTCCATTAGCCCTAAAAGTCCTAAAAAATCAAATTTGAAATCATGCTGTTTAGTAGGCAAATCGATATCTTTGAAATCTGATCTTGCCACGCCCAATACTCTTAAGCCTTCTTTTGCAAGTTTATCAACATCTGAAAGAATCTGATTTTTTCTAGCTTCTTCAAGATGACACAAATCAATAATGGCCTCAGGGGCACCTTTGGCAGATATAATATAGTCTTTTCCATCAGGGGATTTCCATACATGCGACATAGCCAATAAGTCTTCAGATAATGGATACTCCATCATTAACTTCCAATCATTATGGATATGTTCAGTATCAAAAAGATAATGATTTCCCAATTCTTTGAATGCTTTCTCCATTGGATCAAAAGGCTCTTTTTGACTAGCTAAAATACTAAACTCGACTATTTGATGAAATTCCTCAGGTATAGACTGCTTAGAGTCATAATTTATCTCATATGTATTTCTAACAGACACTATCTTCTTGACGGTCATACGATTTTGGGTCAAAGTCCCTGTTTTGTCTACACAAAGCACTGTCGCCGAACCAAGAGTTTCTATGGCCGGTACTCTCCTAGTAAGGACTCTGTTCTGGGATATCCTCCATGCACCAAGGGCCAAGAATACTGTCAATACTACTGGGAATTCTTCAGGAAGTATAGCCATAGCAAGAGTTATACCTGCTAGAATTCCTTGAATCCAGTTTCCTCTTGATAATCCGTAGAAAATAATAATAATTAAACAAAGTAAAAAACCAGCAGTCGAGAAATATTTGATAATATTTTTTGTTTCTTTTTGCAAATGAGTTCCTTCTTGATCTAAGGATTGTAGGGCTTTACCGATTCTGCCAATTTCTGTTTTAATGCCCGTAGATTCTACTTGTGCAACTCCTTGGCCTTTCACTACTAGAGTTCCTGAATAGACGAAAGGCAAGCCATCACCACCGGGTGGAATCATTTGTACTATTTCTTTACATTTAGATTTCCGTACTGGTACAGATTCACCGGTCAATAAGGATTCATCTGTAAAGAAATTACTACAATTTAGTAGAATAGAGTCTGCAGGCACACGATCCCCTTCGGAAAGAATTAATATATCTCCTCTAACAACTTCTCTTCCGGCAATACGTTTTTGTTCTCCATTCCTTATTACTGATGCACGTGGGCTCGATAAATCTCTTAAAGCTTCTAAAGCTCTTTCCGTTTTTCTTTCTTGATAAAAAGTAATTCCAATTATAACAAATACGAAAAAGAGTAGCATAATTCCTTCTTGAATATCTCCGAGAATAAAATAAATTGTACCACAAGCTACTAGTAGAAGGAACATAGGTTCACGAATGACTTCAAAAGCTATATGTAGGCCTGTCTTTTTCTTTTTAGAAGGAAGCTCATTGTAACCTTCAACTTCTAATCTTTGAATCACTTCTTCTTCAGATAAGCCTTTTAGCTTAGTAGCATCAAACTCATTCATTTATTACTTATTAAAACATTCCCTTAAAAGCTTAATACTAAAATAAAATAATTAAATTTAATAGTAGGTAAAATCAATAAGTGTACGTGACAAAACAGTATGCTAATCCTTTAAGAAAATCAATCCTGACGAAATTAAGTGGTCTATTCTTAATTTTCTTAATATTGGCAATACTAAATCTTATTTCAGCCTTAGTTTCATATTTATTTTTTAATAAAATAATAGGATTTTTAAACAGGAACTTTATACTGCTCACATTTCTTCTAATAACCGTATTCTTTGGATTAATCTTAAGAGATATTAACTCTCGTCTAAAGTATGTTTCTCCGATTTTTTATGCCTTAAGTGGATTGCTAATTATAATAACTGCAATTAATGCAATAGTAGATCTAGATTTTGTTATAGGCAACGAATATCTTATTTTAGTACAGAGTAATATAATAATTAGTTACTCACTAGCATTTATTACAATTCTTCTAGTTGGATACTATATGGTTTTTAGTGGAATGTCTCAAAGGGAAATAACAGATTCCATGTGCAAATTTAATATGTTTAGTTTTTGTCTTTTTATGGATGCAGTTATGCTCTTTGAGAGGATATTTGAAAAATCTAGTAATGGGATTACCAAATTTTTTTCATATATGAGATATCTTCTCATTAAGAAATAATCACTTGTCAATCTTACTAGAGTTATAATAAGGAGACCTGTAAATATTAACAATACCCACCTTATCTTTGAAAGTAACTAGAGGTTCCAATTCATTAAAAAATTCTCTTGCATACTGGGGAGTTGTTTTTTCGTATGAGTCGATAACTACATATTCTATTTGGTATACTTCAAGAGTTTTTTGAAATAGAGCTTGGTCTTGAGGTATTTGATAAATCTTTCTATGAGAAAAAAAGTGAATTTGTCTAAATGATTGTGTCATCACTGTTGAATTTTCATCCGTATTCTCCCTAAGCCATTGCCCCGCTTCATCTAGAAGGCCATATGAAACAACACTTGTTTGTAATACGGATACAGTTGCACCAAACTGAAATAATACTGCTATTACCATGAAAGCAATAGCTATATTTTTTCTCTTGTCTTTAAGGTATAACAATGCTAGATAAGCCAGAAGGAAATACCCTGCAAGTAAGTATCTTGCTTCTTGAACTGGCCATAAAAATGCAGATATAAACACAAAGAATCCAAATAATAATAATGTTTTCTCAGATTTTTTTATTCCGAGTATCGACAGAGGCAATATAGGTATAAACGATCCTAGGAGAAATATTGGTAAAGTTCTAGTGAAAAAAGTAATAATATTTGATCCCATTTGAGGCATTAGATACGCAGAATGTGAAACAAAGGGAGTTTGGAAATGGGAATAAGACCACATTGCCCATGGAAGGACTATTAACACAGAAGATAGTATATTAATTGCAACTTTTTTGTCCTTTTTAATCAAATAATAAAAAATGATGGGCGATGTATACAAGACTCCCACTGATTTTGTTAGGAACGATACCCCAATCAGAATACCTAACAATGCATGTTTCTTATACGAATTATCTTTCCATAAAAAGACCAGATAAGAAGCCATGACAAAAGTTAACAAAGGAATCTCACGAATTACATTAATTGAATCGTAAAAGATAATAGGGGTAAAAAAAATATACAATGATCCTAAAAATCCCAATTCCATAGAAGCTCTTTTCTCTAAAATAAGAAAACAAAGAATCGTGTGAATTACTGAGAATAAAGGCACTACTAAATATATTCCCTTTTCTCCAAAGATACCAATAAAAAGTGCAAGAAAAAGAGGTAATATTGGAGGCACATCTCCAGGGTAGCCACTAAATGTATACCCGTTTCCGCTGATTAAAGAGTATCCTAAAGAGGCGTACAAACCTCCGTCATATATGAGCCCATAATGTGGAACATAATAAGCAAGAGAAATAACTGATACAATTATTAAAATCAGTATGTAACGATTTCGTGTCATTTTAAAGTTCATTATTCGAAAAAAGTAAAATATCTATTTATATGGTTAATGTGCAACTTAAGAATACGTTTAGGATAATTAAGGCTGTCATATTTCTCCATATTCAAAAATAGCAACTTAATTAATTTTTATATAATAAAAATTAGTAACTCATACTCTCTCTAGTCTTTTACTCACTTACTAATTAGGTTATTCATGGCAAATGAATTTGATCAAGCCTACGGATTTATAATTAAATCATGTTACTATTTGGGCAGCATGTGTTCAGTTAAAGGAGAAATTGAAGTGTGGGAAAAAAAGGAAAAAGATAGGATTTTTCTTATAGACAAAAATTCTGAAAGATTCTTATCGCGGACAAAGCATGACGACCCAGAGTGGTATGAAAATTCAAGGGATATGCTGACTTCACTTATAGAAAATAATTGTAGTATGCCACCTATTCTGTGTTCGTACTAGTTCTTATTTTTATATATATTTTTTAATTTATCTATATATACTCTAAAGGGAATATTTATAAATAAACATAAGTTGAGTAATTCTATGACGTATAGGGCAATTATTTATAATTCTGCTACTCTTAATGCCCCTAAGAATATCCTTCAGTTCCTTTTTGGTGTTATTATTTATGCGAGTTTAACTGGAGATTATAACTTACTAAAAATAGTGCTGGGAGCATCAGGATTATCCTTGGGCCTAGGGGCAATTTATCTGTTCAATGATCTAACTGATTATGAAGATGATAAAAAGAATATGATGAAAATATCTTGGAAAGCCATAGCCAATGGAAGTATATCAATTCAGACGGCTAAGTACCTTATCATTGTTTTATCTATTTTAGGAACAACATTATCATTTTTAGCAGGCATGAACTTTTTTGGTATATTTGCAGCAGTAATTGCATTAAATCTACTATATTCCTATCCCTCAATAAGACTCAAAAATCACAAAAACACCGGTTTAATACTCATTACTGTTATGCAGATATTGAAATTTTCTAGCGGCTGGTTCCTTTTTACAAGCAGTTTCCAGGGATTCCCCTTTCCATTCGTTATTTCATTATCAATAGGATACTCACTACTGTTCTTATACTACAAGAATAACACAGTTAATGCTAAAGAAATAATTAAAGAAAACAAGCTAAGGGTATTCCCACTTTCGTTATTACT
Source organism: uncultured Thermococci archaeon (assembly GCA_964621955.1). Classification (GTDB taxonomy): domain Archaea; phylum Methanobacteriota_B; class Thermococci; order Methanofastidiosales; family Methanofastidiosaceae; genus Methanofastidiosum. The sequence goes on along the minus strand of CAZUMN010000001.1, from coordinate 46,894 downwards.
AGTCGGATTTTTACTAATATCTTTCTTCATGTACGCATTTCCTGTGGTGTTTTTATTAATACTAGCTATGTCGGTGCCAACAATCTTGTTTTACAATCTATCTAAGGATTACCTAGGGACGAAGGTGAACTTTGCTTTTATGTATGCAGGGCTTATAATTATCTTGTTATCATTTCTTTTGCTTTCATCCCCTACCGTTACAGCGACAAATGATACAATATTAATATATTCAAGCCATATCAAAGAAATACTAAGGCATGCTATTTGAAAAGGGAGATCATGCTAGTCTTTAGATGGGGTTTAACCCCAGTTTGTCTTCCATGAATAGATATTTTTCCTTCTTTTATACTTTTGAATATAGAAGTTGTTGTTGTTTTCGATTCTAGAATAAAATAAGAGGAACCAAGCTCTTCAGAAAAATGAGAATCTGATCCTGCTACCCCTGGAATATTATTACTCTTTGCATAGGCCTCTGCAAGTCTATTGTGTGCAGATAAAAGAGTTCTACTATTAAAAATTTCGATGGCGTCAATTTTGACATTAATGGAATCTAGGTCATCCCCAACGCCTTTTCTAAATTTATCAAAAGGATGCGGAGCAATTATGAAGCCTTTTTTTCCGTAAGCAATAGTTTCTTCTAAAGTCATGTCCTTGGGAATTTCTTCTTCAAGATTTAGTACTATAATTTCCCCTGAGAGTGTTTTTACTTCCTGACCGACCAATACCTTAATGGAGAGGTCTTTTTTTTCAGCATAATCTCTTGTTTCAATACCGCCTTTTGTAGAATTGTGATCCGTAACAGAAATCACATCGAGACCTTTTGACATTGCAGCTTCAAGAATTTCTTTAGGTTTCATATTTCCATCAGGAGAATTATAAGAATGAATGTGAAAATCAAGTTTTATCTTCTCCATATCTCACCATTCTAAGGAATATTTAAAAAATTAACTTATATAATGCCAATCAGAAAGAGTTTTAAATAAGTGAATTCATTATTATATAATGCTAAAGGTACTCGTTGTAGAAGACGAAGTTGAACTTCTTGAATTATATGATTTAATATTAAGTAAAGACTATATAGTGTTTACTACTGAAAGTGGTAGAGAAGCTATTGAGATTTTTGATAGAGAAAATCCTGAAGTGATAATAGTAGATATAAGACTCCCAGATGTATCTGGAGTTGAAGTTACAAAACATGCCAAAGCAAAAAATCCAAATGTTGCCGTAATAGGTGTATCTGCATACAGAGAAAGATTCAAAGAAGCAATTGACGCTGGAGCCGCAACTGTCATCCAAAAACCTTTCCTTGTTAAGCAGATTCATAACGTAATCCAAGATGTCCTCCAGGGTAAACAGTAACTTTTTTATATACTTATTTTGTTCCTAAAACTGGTTATTATGTCAGAAAAAATTGCTAATCCAGGCCCACTAGGGCTTGCTGCGTTTGGGTTGACCACCCTTATTTTGAATTTTGTCAATGCAGAGATTATCCCTGCTGAAAGTATAGGAATGGTTTTACCGATGGGTATATTCTATGGTGGTGCATGTCAAGTATATGCAGGTATGTGGGAAATGAAAAAAGGCAACACATTTGGTGCTACAGCATTCACCTCATACGGTGCTTTTTGGCTTGGTCTCGCACTAATGTTTTTACTTCAATTTTCAGGTGCAATAGCGCCAGTGCCAAAGGCAGGACTTGCCGTATTTCTAGGCGCGTGGGGTCTTTTCACTGCCTATATGACAATAGCTACTCTAAAGAAAAATAAAGCATTACAGGTAGTATTCATTTCCTTGACAATTCTTTTCTTCCTGTTAGCTATAGGTCAATTTAATCACACTGTGCACACAATAGCAGGATATGAAGGAATATTTACGGCATTGGCAGCATTATACTTATCCGCAGCAGAAGTAATCAATGAAACATACGGTAGGGAAATTCTACCAATAGGTCAATAAATTTATATATTATTTTTTCTATTTTTTTATAGGTGAATTTATGGGATGCAATAGTGAACTTAAATCAAAAATTCTTACACTTATTTACCAAAGAGGCGAAATATCTCCAGAAAAAATATCAGACATAACTAAATCCTCTATTGATGATGTTAAAGCATGTGGCAAAGAGCTGAAATCAGAGAAATTAATTGAAGAATGCTGTGGAAAATACTCCACCCCGGGTATTGTTGGCGTGAAAGCAGATTATAATCCAGGGGATGACGGCTGTTCTGGAGCAGGGTAATCTCAATAGAAAATCTTATTATTTTAAGGTCTTCTTGCGGGGGTATTTCTTTATCTTATTTTAACTGTATTAGGTATCTTTAAACTCCTAAAAAGAAGCAATAATCCAAAAAACATTTAAAAAAATGATATATTTGGGGTATAGTGAATACATGTTTATTTGTGTGAACGTAAATGGCATTTACCTTGTGGATAACAAAGGCAAGATTAATGATTTTGAAGCTTTTTCTAAAAATACAAAATCTTCAGTTAAATCACTTATAAAACTTGAAAAAGGTATAGTTCCTTTTGAATTAAAAAAAATCTTGGAAAGAAATCCTGATTCATCTTTTTTTTCAGAATATGACTTAAAAGACAAAAATTTATTTCAATTTATGTTCCCAAATGAAGGTGGGAAATTATTTAGGGAACACCATATCGATAATCTAGAAAAAGTCCTGATCAGTGAAGACGAATACCGAATAAAACAAAAAACTATTCTCCAAGAGTTAGCAAGAATAAAAGTCACAAGTCTATTAGGAGAAAAAGACAAACTTATTATTCATGCAGTATACTCACTTAACGAATTTGATGAAACAATCAATCTATTTCTTGAGCGAATTAGAGAATGGTACTCAATACATTTTCCTGAATCAGTTTCAGCAATCCCCGATAACAAGAATCTTATTGAATTTATTATTAAGATCGGTAATAAGGCCCTGTACCTAGAAAAAAAGAATTTACTATCTTTTGAATCTACGCTTAATAATGAAATAATTGAGAGATCACTTGGTGTTGAATTATCTGATGAGGATCTATCGCAAATAAAACAAATTGCAGAGTTAATTGATATCTTGTATAACAAGAAGGAAATTTTGGAAAATTACATTACAAATCTGGTAAATGAAGTTGCACCAAATACCTCTATCGTTGCAACTCCAATTATTGCCGCTAAACTTATCTCTCATGCTGGCGGTCTTAAAAATTTATCAGGTAAACCATCTTCAACTATACAGTTGATGGGCGCAGAAAAGGCTCTGTTTAGGCATTTAAAGACTGGTGCAGACCCACCGAAATATGGAATAATTCTCCAAAATCCAGAAATTAGTAAAGCACCATGGTGGCAAAAAGGAAAAATTGCAAGGACTCTTGCATCAAAAATTGCAATTGCGGCTAGAGTTGACAATGCAAGTGGGGAATTAATTGGGGATACACTTAGAAATGATTTATTGAAAAGAATATCCGAGATTGAAAAAAAGTACCCTAATGCACCACCTAAAAAAGAAAAACAAATGACGAGGAAGTTTGATAGCAGACCAAAAAAGAAATTTGACAAACCCAAATTTAAAAAAGGAAAATTTTAAATCTTCTTCATATAATTATCTTTTATGCAAATAAAGATTAAAACTGATAAATTTGAGTTCAAAGCGATATTAGACGAATCAGAAACCGCAAAAGCTATTTACGAATCACTTCCATTAAAAGCCAGGGGGTTTAGATGGGGGGGAGAAATATATTTCTCAATTCCTGTCCATGTTGAATACGAAAATCCAAAAGAAATTGTAAATAAAGGAGATCTGGCATTCTGGCCGCAGGGTGATGCATTCTGCATATTCTTTGGAAAAACTCCTGCATCTCTAGAAAAGGAAATTAGGCCTGCAAGCGCAGTTAATATTTTTGGAAAAATTGATGGCTCTTTAGATAACCTAAATCTTGTAAAAGACGGGGAAACTATCCTAGTAGAACGAGATTAAATGAAAATAATCCACAGAGAACTTGACAAAGGTATATTGAAGATAAGGGTAGACAATGCGGACGATCTTTGGCACCTATCCCACATAATAGAAAGTGGGGACCTACTATTCGGTAAGACATACCGAAAAGAGATGAAAAAAGGTGACAAAATAAGAAGTGAAAAACTTGAAAGAATCCCAGTAAAACTTGAGATAAGAGTTGAAAAAGTTGAGTTCTCAAAAGACGTGATGCGGCTCAGAGCAACTGGGGTAATAACTCAAGGAGAAGAAGCAGGCAGTCATCACACTTTTAATATAGAAGAAGACTCTACATTGACAATTACAAAAAAATGGAAAAATCACCAGTTAGAACGACTAGAAAGAGCAATAAAGGATACATTAACCCCGAAAGTTTTGATTGTGTGTATAGAAGAAGGAGATGCAGACTTTGGTATTATCACACAATACGGAGTAGATTTTCCGGTTTCAGTTTCTAAGAGCATAGCTGGAAAACACGAAATATCATCTAGGGACAAAGACAAACGTGAATTTTTTGCAGAAACTTCCTCTAAGATCCTAGAAATAATACAAAAATATAATCTAAAGACTGTGATTATAGCGGGACCTGGATTTTACAAGGATGAGTTCATGAATTTTGTTAAAGAATACAAATCTGAAATTATGAATAATATCATAACTGAAAATGTGTCGACCGGTGGCAGAGCTGGAGTTTATGAGTGTGTCAAAAGAGGCATACTAGAAAAAGCCCAAAAAGACCTTAGGATATCCCTTGAAACTAGCGCAGTTGAAAGATTATTTGAAGGGATAATAAAAAATGAAGGTGCGTATGGAATCAAAGCCATTGAAAAGGCCTTGGAATATGGGGCAGTAAATGAACTTCTCATAGTTGACCAATTTCTTAGAAAAACTGAATTTGAAGAAATAACTGAAAAATCCAGAGAGCAACGAGCTATAATACATGTTATATCAAGTGAACATGACGCAGGAAAAAAGTTAGAAGGTATAGGTGGAATCGGAGCTATTTTAAGATTTAAGATCGATGAGCTTTGAATAAATAAAGTAAGAATATAGAAGGCAATAAAATTAGTAAAAATCTTGATACTATTATAATAGACGGATAAGGAATTAGAGAGACAAAGACAAAGACCGTGCTTGATATCACTAAAGATTTCCCATTATTTGAAGGTCTTAGAATTTTAAAATTTGAGATGAAGAGGCCAGATGTCAAGATTAATAGTATACAATATAAGTAAAAAGGAATTCCTGCTAGAAATAACAAAGTAGCAAAGATTGCCCCGAGAGTAATAGGAAGGCCAAAATATTCTTGTGAATTTAATGCATTGAATCTTGATAGTCTTAATAATCCAGATATAACATAGATTACCCCTATCAATACGCTCAATAGATGATTAGTTCCATAGCTAATGAAAATAAAAGATGGCACAATACCAAATGAAATTATATCTGACAATGAATCAAGAGTTCTACCAAATTCTGCACAATTATTATTTCTCCTAGCTAAGAATCCATCGAAACTATCAAAAAAGATACACAAGAAAACAATCCTAGAAGCAAGCAATAAATTCCCGATAAGTATAAAATATATGGCCAAAAAGCCCAAAGTTCCGTTCGTGATTGTAAAAATATCTGGCAAAGAAACAAAAGTTGTTATCCCTGGTCTATTCATGATATCATTTTTAATCGAATTTTACACGGATATCTTCTTTTATCGTGTTTAATACAAGTGAAGTATTTGTTTTATCTACATTCTCAAAAGTTTGGAGTTCTTTTACAAAATTATTAAGTTGGCCCCTATTTTTGAATCGGGCAATTATAACGGCATCATAATTTCCCGTTACATTGTAAATAGAAACTATATTATTGAATTTATCAAGAAGAGAAGCAACATCCTGTAGTTTGCCCCTCTTTATTGTGACATTAATAACTGCAATAAAGTCATAGCCGGCCTTCGATGGTTCAACGACAGGGATATAACCTTTAATAATTCCATCTTCTTCCATCTTTTTTATCCTGTGTGAAATTGTTCCTACTGCAATGTTGAGATTTTTTGATAATTCTCTAAAAGAAAGGCGTGAATCTTTATTGAGTTCTGATATTATCTTTTTATCTAGTTCGTCCATAATCCCACCGAATTTATTACTTAGAATTAATATAAAAGCTTTTACTAAAAAAGAACCAAATAAAAAAATATTAAATAAAATTAAAAATTAAATTTTATAAGTTATTGAAACTGTAGCACTTATCTCTACATCTTCTGGGGGTACGGCTGTAGCTGATTCCTTAGCTGCTGAAAAGACTCTATTATATGGAACTACGTTGTATGAAGATTCGCTCATGTAAGAAATCTTTCCAAGTTTAAAGTTACCTGCTTCTGCCATGGCGTTTGCTTTAACTTGAGCTACTTTAACTGCTTCTTTAATAATTTTTACTTTGACTTCTTCCATTTTTGCATCGCTTAAGCCAAATTCAATGTTGTTTATTCTGTTAGCACCAGCTTTAACGGATGCGTCTACTACGTTTCCAACTTTAGTTATATCGGTAGTTATTACTTTTAACCCGTAAACGGCCCTATAACCTAACAAGGTAGGTTCTTTGTCTTGGGGGTAATAATATTCAGGGTATATGCTAAATGTATCTGTCTGAATTTTGTCAGAAGGTATACCTTCCTTTTCTAAAGCTTGAATTACTTGGGCTAATATTCTTGAAGCTTCTTGCTGTGATAGCAAAGCCGTATCATTTCTTGTTTCAATATACACATATACTGTAGCTTGATCTGGCGCTTCTTTTAGTACTGCAGTTCCAGTTACTTGCAACTGGTCATATTGCCCCTGTGATGCGGGTTTTAATACTGCAACAGTCACCAATCCTAGTGCTAGGATAATTGCTACGATACCATAGATTAATTCTCTTTCCATGTATATCGCCTCCAATAGATAGGTCTTAAGAAACTATATAAGGATTATGATAAGGTTTAATATATCTTGAAGTTATATTTAACTTTTAATTAAAGATATTTTTTAAGATAATTTTGAAGTGACAATAATCTTTGAAGAGAAGAATGGTCCTCGCCCAATTCTATTTTGAATCTTTCGAATACTTTTTCAAATGTTACTTTTTTACCATTGATAAAAAAATTATCTGCATGACATACTATTTTCTCTTCAATTGTTTCTGGGATATAATTTCTAGTAGGTAATTCAAAGGTTTCAGCATCCTTTTTATCGATCCCTGAACCGATATGCCTCTCACATATTAATACAATTTTTTCATCTATGCCCATATTTCTTAGGATATCTGCCCCTACAACTCCATGGTGGATTCCATTAGTCTTTGATCTACCAATGTCATGTAAAAGCCCACCAATTTCAACTAGGTCTAAATCAAGTTCAAAATCTTTTGAAGCTTTTTGTGCTATTTCTCTAGCATACTTAGAAACATTTATGCAATGTTTTATTACATTCTCAGAACAGCCTTCGGCTCGTAATAATAATATTGCTTCTTCTTTGGATATCATGATGATCGTTAACTGTCTTCAATTTTTTTGAATTTACCCAACGCTTCTTCAAGTTCTTTTATCATTTCAGAGTTATCAAAGAAATCTAATTTTTCTCCACAGATATTACATTTAAAATTAAGTTGCTCTGCAACGTCAAAAGGGACCTTGGAACAATTATTTTTGCAAGCAAAAAACATATTATCTTTTTCATATTCTAACAATTCTTGAAGATGCTCAGCGTAATCCTTCTCTCTTTTATCGATTACATCTGGTGCCTTTGAAAGATCCATCTTCCAATAATAAATGTACCAACCTGTTTCTTTATCTTTTATCCTTCTGTAAGTAGCTAACCTATTGTCGTATAGCTTATATAGTGCCCTTCTTACATTATTTATTCTTAAATGGGTGATTTTTGATATTTCTTCGTCAGTTGCTTCTTTCTCATAAATTATATTTGCAACTTCCACACCCTCTTCACCCAATAACTCTTCAAGAAAATCAAATAGTAATCTCTGGTCTAATTCCATGATATCCCTTCAATTGAAAAATTCAAAGCAATAATTAATTATGTCGTTTTTTTATATAAATGTTTGCTTCTATTAAGGCTTTGATTAGGAGAAAGAGAGATATATTTAAACTTTTCGGCAAAGATAAAATTAAGATCTATAATATATATTTTTAAGAGGAATAACTCCTTTTTATCGATTAATTTTATTCAAATGATGAATGTAACAATAATCTAGATATATTTTTAAATAATTTTTCAATTAATTTTTCATGCTGGGAACCATAGTTAATGTCATCGCAATTATTCTAGGAAGTATAATGGGTATTTTGATTAAATCACGGTTTCCTGAAAGAGTAAATAGGATTATCTTCCAAGTTATAGGTTTATTTACAATTACTTTAGGGATTACTATGGCCATAAAGACAAATAATTTTTTAATAGTTGCATTTAGCCTAATCATTGGGTCTGTATTTGGCGAAATTATCGGCATTGAAAACTATTTAGTGCGATTAAGTGATAAATTAAAAAATTCACTTAAGAATTCAAGCGATAAGTTCTCAGAGGGATTTGTTACGGCTACATTGATATATTGCATCGGCCCAATGGCTATACTTGGATCTATAGAGGAAGGATTGGGCAATTCTCCAAACTTATTATTTGCAAAGTCTGTATTAGATGGGGTGGCATCTGTTGCATTATCTTCTGCATTAGGGATTGGTGTTATGTTTTCGGCAATTCCACTCTTGCTTTACCAAGGAGGCCTCACCTTATTTGCTAGTTATGTGAGCAATTATCTAAGTGATGCCCTTATTGTTGAACTAAGTGCAGTAGGAGGGATACTACTTTTAGGCCTTGGAATGAATATCGCTGAAATTAAGAAATTTAAAGTAGTAAATATGCTGCCGAGCCTTTTAGTAGTTGTTATATTAAGTTATTTTTTTATATAGGAATCTATGCAAAAGAATAAAAATGAACTGTTAGTTTTATTGATTGTGATAAAATGAAAACACCAATCATCCTTGTTAACTTTAAGATTTACAATGAAATATCAGGGGCTAGAGGTCTTGAACTCGCAAAAATATGTGAGGGTGTTTCTAGTAAAACAGGTGTGAATATTTCAATTGCCCCGCAAATTATTGATTTATCTTACATATCTGAAAAAGTTTCTATACCTATATTTTCACAGCACGCAGACAATGTTAAACCAGGGAGTGGAACTGGGAAAACAACGCTTGAAGGCATTAAAGCTGCTAAAGCTGTTGGAACTCTTATTAATCATTCTGAGAATAGACTAAAAATAGCAGATATTGATTCAATTGTAAACAGGTGCAGAGAATTAGAACTTTTATCCGTAGTTTGTACAAATAATATATCTGTAAGCAAGGCAGTCGCGATGTTTAACCCTACTTTTATTGCAGTTGAGCCCCCAGAGTTAATTGGTGGAGATATATCTGTGACTGATGCGGACCCGGGTATCGTCAAAAATACAGTCAAGACAATTAGAGATATAGCTCCCAATGTGAAAGTCCTGTGTGGGGCCGGCGTAAAAAATGGAAAAGATGTTAAAAAGGCTATTGAATTAGGGGCTGAAGGAGTTCTTCTGGCTTCAGGCGTTACTAAAGCAAAAAATCCTCGTGAAGTATTAGAGGACCTTGCTAAAGGTGCAATGAAATGAATATTATCGAAATAAAAGACTTAACAAAAAAATATGGTGAAAAATCGGCCGTTGATAATATCTCGTTTGAAGTAATTGAAGGAGAGATATTTGGATTTTTAGGTCCTAACGGTGCCGGGAAAACTACCACCATTAACATCCTTTGTACTTTACTCCAGCCCACAAGCGGAGTTGCAAGCATTTCAGGATATGATGTTGCAAATGAGAGGGATAATGTCAGAAATTCTATCGGGATAGTTTTCCAAGACCCATCCCTAGATGGTGATCTCACAGGAGAAGAAAATCTAAGATTTCATGGCATGGCCTATAATATCCCAAAACAGATCAGGGAAGAAAGAATAAAATACTTGCTTGAAATGGTTGATCTTTACGATAAAAAAGATGAACTTACAAAAAATTATTCAGGGGGCATGAAAAGAAGGCTTGAGATAGCAAGGGGGCTTTTGCATCACCCTAAAGTTCTATTTCTTGACGAACCGACAATAGGGCTAGACCCTCAAACTAGAAATAGAATTTGGGAACACATCCTAGAACTGCAAGAAAAAAAAGGGATAACTATATTTTTGACAACTCATTATATGGAAGAAGCTGAGAACTGTAATAGAATTGCTATTATAGATCACGGTAAGATAATTGCCTTGGATACCCCTGATAATCTAAAAAAAGGCCTTAAAGGAGATTTAATTACTCTTAAAACTTCAGATAATGAAAAAGCTAATGAAGTTCTAAAAACTTGTTTTTCGCTTAATCCGTATGTTAAAGATGATTCTATATATGTTTATGCCGACAACGGAGAAAATTTTGTCCCTAAGCTTTTCAGAGCTTTAAGAAATTATGAGATTACTTCGGTCAGCGTTAGAAAACCTACCCTAAACGACGTGTTTATTAAACTAACAGGCAGAGAAATTAGAGAAGAAACTATGGGTGTGGTAGGGAGAATGCGAGAAATGACGAGAGGTAGGTAAAAATGATGTTAAATGCAGTATATATCATATGGCTTAGAGAACTCAAGAAATTTGTTAGAGATAGATCTAGGCTGGTATCTTCTATCGCTCAGCCATTAATCTGGTTATTGCTCTTAGGAACAGGATTTGGTGCAACCTTTGGTAAAGTCGGTGACTTACAGTATATCCAATTTATGTTTCCAGGGATCCTTGTAATGACACTCTTATTCTCTTCAATGTTTTCGGCCATATCAATAATATGGGACCGTGAGTTTGGATTTCTTAAAGAAATGTTAGTTGCTCCAATAAGCAGGACATCCATAGCACTTGGAAAAGCTGTTGGTGGCGCTTCAAGGAGCACAATACAAGGTTTAATAATCCTGGTATTTTCACCATTACTTGGAATCAATATCACTTTGACAAAATTTCTTATGATTGTCCCTCTAATGTTTTTTATCTCGTTTACTATTTCAGGGATTGGAATAATAATTGCTGCTAGAATGGAATCATTTGAAGGATTTAATCTAATAATAAACTTCATAATTATGCCTATGTTCCTTCTAAGCGGTGCAATTTTTCCCATCACCAATCTTCCATCTTGGTTATCTGTGGTGGTAAATATTAATCCACTTTCTTATGGAGTAGATATTATGAGGTGGGTTATGACTGGAGTAACTGAAAGGGGCCCAGTTTTGGATATAATGGTCCTTTCTTTGGTGTGTGTTTTTACTACTACGATATCGGTATATCTGTTTTCAAAGGGAAAATAAATATTTTATAAAATATTTTTTGCTATTTCTAAAGATTTCATTGTTAGTTTCAACGTACTGTCCAGGTCGTTTAAATCAACTATTTCTACGGTAGAATGGATATATTTTGAGGGGATTGAAATAACTGCAGTTGGTATCCCTTCCTTTGTTATATGGACAGCTGCCCCGTCAGTACTCCCGCTTGATATATGGGTCTGGTATGGTATTCCCGATTCCTTTGCAGCTTTCAGCATTATTTCTTTTACTTTTTCACTTAAAATAAATCCCCGATCCATAAGATCGATAGATGGACCTTTCCCTAGACTTATAGTGACTTTATCTGCTTCAGTTTTTGGCAATGGTCCTCCGGCAGTCGAATCAATAATAATTGCAAAATCTATATCGATCCCGTAAGCTGCAGTTTTAGCTCCCCTTAAACCAACTTCCTCCTGTGTGGTAAAAACTCCGTACAAAGTATAATCCTGTTTTTTTATTTTTTTAAGAATTTCAATTAGTACGGCACATCCTGCCCTATTATCAAAAGATTTACAGCTTACGATATTTTCTTTGCCAAGCTCTGAAAATGAAATATCTCTAGTAATTGGGTCTCCAGGTCTAATTCCAAGTAATTCGACTTCTTCTTTTGTGCTCAGTCCGACATCTATCCGCAGGTCTTCTAACTTCAATGCCTTATCTTTTTCTTCTTGTGGCGTGATATGGGGTGGTTTAAGCCCTATTACCCCGGTAATATCTTTTTTTGAAGAATGAATTTTTACTCGCTGTGATCCAAGGCTTCTCGGATCAAATCCGCCTATTGTCTCAAAGGAGATAAAGCCCTTATCGTCAATATATTTTACCATAAAACCTATCTCATCCATATGCGCTGCGATCATAACTTTAAATTTATCAGAACCTTTTTTCGTTGTAATTAAATTCCCCATAGAATCTTCTTTTATATCGTCAACAACATTTTTTATTTCATCAATAATTATTTGCTTTATTGTGCTTTCATGGCCTGAAACACCCGGTGCCTCGGATAGTATCTTTAATAATTCTTTCAAATTAATCACTTCCTAATAATAATTTAATTACTCCAAATATAAAAATATCCTTACTTTCACGAAATTTTAGATAGCCTACATTAAAGATATAAAACATATACGATTATTTTTTTCATGTCTGATGTTGATATTATCAAATTTATTGAAAGCAAGAAGAATTTTATTGAGAGTACTATAGAAAAATACATTCCAAAAGATATGAACAGTAAGAACTTCAAATCAAAATCAAGATATGAAGTTGATTTTAAAGCTTTGAATTACGGGATATCAAAACCGCTCTGGGACTTTCTTGGATACGGTGGAAAAAGATGGCGACCAGTTCTATTTCTTTTGATATCTGATGCTCTTGGTGCAGATATGAAAAAAATAAGTGATTTTTTAGTAATACCTGAAATTGCGCACAATGGTACGATTGTAATCGATGATATTGAAGACAGTGCTGAACTAAGAAGAGGAAAACCAGCCCTACACAAAGTTTACGGAGAAGACATAGCTATAAATTGTGGAAACGCAATGTATTTTTTGCCACTGCAAGTTGTGGACGACCATATAAATAAAATTGATATTGAGATACTCTATAAAGTATACTCAATCTACCTAGAAGAAATGAGGAATCTTCACTATGGCCAGGCTTTAGACATAACCTGGCACAAGGGCATTCTAAAAAAAGAGCCTAGCGTCAACGAATACCTACAAATGACAGCTTTTAAGACTGGAACTCTGGCCAGAATGGCCGCAAGAATGGCTGTAGCTCTTTCAGAGAAAGATGAAAGAATTGAAACTAAGTTTGGGAGATTTGCTGAGAGTATTGGTATAGCATTTCAGATTCAAGATGATCTATTAGATTTAACAACAACTGAAAAAGAGAGAGAAGCCTTTGGAAAATCTTACGGTAACGACATAAGTGAAGGTAAGAGGAGCCTAGCAGTCATTTATTCATTATTAACTCTAGACAATACAAAAAGAAACAGATTGATAAAAATTTTGAATTCGCATACAAAAGAAAAGAAACTTATCGATGAGGCAATCAATCTTATCAAAGAAACAGGTGCCATTGAATTATCGAGAGATACTGCAAACAAAATGGTAATTGAATCTTGGAACGAGATAGATAGCGAACTTAAAGAAAGTGAGGCTAAGCTATACTTGAAAGCATTTTCTGAGTTTTTGATAAAAAGAAAAATTTAATTAGCCATATATCTGGCCTAATTTTTCATATTTTTTCTTATCGTATTCTCTCCTTACTTCTTCAGGTAAACTTGGAGATACTTGTTTTAATGCGGCCATGAACTGTTCTTTTGTAACTATCTTAGATGTGATATCCTCTCTTAATGCTGTCATAGCAGCCTCTCTGCAAATAGCTTCTATGTCTGCCCCAGAATAATCTTCTGTTAGCTTAGCAAGTTCATCCAAATTCACATTTTTTTCTAAAGGCATTTTGCTAGTGTGAATTTCAAATATCTTTTTACGGGCCTTTAAGTCTGGTGCATGAACTAGTATTATCTTGTCAAATCTACCTGGCCTCAATAAGCCTGGATCGACCATATCCGGTCTGTTTGTGGCACCTATGACAACTACTTGGCTTAATTCCTCTAATCCATCCAATTCAGTAAGAAGTTGATTTACTAGCCTTTCTGAAACTCTTGTGCCCTCTTCGCCCCCTCTTCTGGGTGCAATGGCATCAATTTCATCGAAAAATATCACTGTTGGTGCTGCTTGTCTTGCTTTTCTAAATATTTCTCTCATTGCCTTTTCGCTTTCTCCAACCCATTTACTCAAAATTTCTGGACCTTTAATTGAAATAAAGTTAGCTTCAGATTCTCCTGCGACTGCTTTTGCAAGAAGTGTTTTGCCACATCCTGGGGGCCCATAGAGAAAAATACCTTTAGGTGGTCTTATCCCCATTCCAGTGAAGGCTTCAGGTTGTTTTATTGGCCATTCTATAGCTTCCATTAATTCCCTCTTTATTTCATCTAACCCCCCAACGTTATCCCATCCTACATTAGGAGTTACAACCATTACCTCTCTCATCGCTGACGGTTCTATCTTCTTTAATGCACTTTCAAAATCGTCTTTTGTAACTTTAATCTTCTCAAGTAGTTCTTGGGATACTCTAGCATCACCTAAATTAAAGTCAGGCAATAATCTTCTAAGGGATGCCATTGCAGCTTCTTTGCATAAAGCCTCTAGGTCTGCACCTACAAAACCATGAGTTTTGGACGCGAGAATATTCAAATCTACATCGTCTGTTAAAGGCATAGCCCTTGTATGGATTTGAAGAACTTCCTTCCGGCCATTCTTATCAGGAACGCCAATTTCAATTTCTCTATCAAATCTGCCAGGTCTTCTTAGGGCTTCATCAATAGCATTTATCCTGTTTGTCGCCGCAATAACAATAACTTTTTCTCTGGACTTTAAACCGTCCATTAAAGCAAGCAACTGTGCAACTACTCGTCTCTCAACTTCACCAGTCACTTCACTCCTCTTAGGGGCAATAGCATCAATTTCATCAATAAATATAATTGCTGGTGCATTTGTCTCTGCGTCTTTGAACATATTTCGCAGATTTTCCTCAGACTGCCCATAAAACTTACTCATTATTTCAGGCCCGTTTATTGATTTAAAGTGGGCATGAGATTCTGAGGACACAGCTTTAGCAATTAAGGTTTTTCCTGTTCCAGGGGGCCCAAAAAGAAGAACCCCTTTTGGTGGTGAAATACCGAGTCTATCAAAAATCTCTGGGTGTTTCAAAGGTAATTCTATAATCTCTCTAACAACTTGGATTTTATCTTTAAGTCCACCAACATCTTCATAGGTTATTCCAGATATCTCATTCTCTTCAGATTCACTGTATTGTGTTCTGACTTCTATCTCTGTTCCGCTTGATACCCTAACTATCCCCTGTGGGCTAGTTGAAACAATAATAAATCTCATTTCGCCCAATGAGAAAGGGGTCATTTCTAAGAGATTGCCAATCATTTTATCAAAAAGAGGATCTCCTGTTTCTTTCATTCTTGATTGGCTGTTTACACTTATTATATCCCCCTTTACTAAAGCCCTCCCTAAAATATTTCTTTGGAGAATATTCCCTGGGATGAGCATTTGGGCCCCTTTCTGTGTTGGGGCTAGAACAACTCTGCCCGCTTCCTTAGTCTCTATTTTGATTACTTCAACATACTCGCCCATACTTGCTTTTGCATTTCTTCTGATTAGCCCGTCCATTCTTATAATTGCAAGATCTTTATCATCAGGATAAGAATCGACAACTATGGCGGCAGTCTTACGTTTTCCAAAAATTTCGACTATGTCGCCTCTTTTGATACCAATCATGTCTTGATATCTTTTATCGATTCTAACTATTCCTCTACCTACGTCCTGTTGACTTGCACTTGCAACTTTAAGTTTGACTATTTCAGATTCACCCAGTTCCACATAATCCCTCTTTTTTGATTAAACTTATACTATTAAAAATGTATTGGTATTAAGTTAAAAATTTAATTATGTTATTCTTCTACATTGGAAGGCGATAGTTTTATAAATTTACCGAAAGTTGAAATTTTACAAATGTTATAGTGGTTATCATGAAAAACATATACATTTCTCCGAAAGTTATCAAACAAGGTGAATTTGAACTTGTAGAAAGAAAAGGTGTTGGGCATCCGGATTCCGTTGCAGATGGAATAGCTCAAAAAGTAAGTAATGAATTGTCAAAATACTATATCAAAAAATTTGGCACGATAATGCACCACAATACAGACCAAGTAGAAGTCGTTGGTGGGCAGGCAATATCAAAGTTTTCTGGTGGAGAAGTAATAGAAGATCCAGTAATTATTCTTTCAGGTAGAGCAACTCAAAGAGTGGGCGATGAACTAATCCCCATTCATGAAATTGCAAAAGAAGCTACTGAAAAATTTATCCAAGAATTATTCCGAGGCGAAATGAAAGTAGGAATTGAATCCTTCATGGGAGAAGGGTCTTCTGATTTAAAAGATGTTTTTGGTAGAAAAAACTCAATCCCCTTGTCAAATGATACTTCTTTTGGTGTTTCTTTTTACCCATTCACAAAAGTTGAACAATTAGTTTATGACATAGAATACTTCCTTAATTCCGATAAACTCAACAAACAATACCCTGCTATTGGGAGGGACATAAAAGTAATGGGTGCAAGAATTAGAGATAATACTACAATCACTATCGCTTTAGCTACTGTTGATAAATACGTAGAGAATATTAAGGAATACATTACTTTCAAAGAACAAATTACTGAAATGTTAAAAGACAAATTCGGAAGCTGTGATATCGATTACTATGTCAATACAGCAGATGATGTAGAAAGAGGAAGTGCTTTTCTCACAGTAACAGGTTCTTCAATGGAGAATGGAGACGATGGCTCAGTAGGAAGAGGTAACAGGGCAAACGGACTTATCACACCCTATAAACCAATGTCAATGGAAGCTGCGGCTGGAAAGAACCCAGTAAATCATGTAGGGAAGCTCTATAACGTTTTATCGTTGTATATCGCAAGAGACATATACAACAATACTAACGCAGGTGAAACTCAAGTCAGGATACTAAGCCAGATAGGAAAGCCAATTAATGAGCCACTGGCCTGTGACATATCAACAGAAAATGAACTTTCAAGCGAAGACCAAAGAGAAGTTCAGAAAATAGCATCCGATTGGTTAGACAATATCAGACAAGTCACAGAAGACGTTATTAACGAAAAGGTTAATCTTTTCTAAATATTTCTTATTTATCTTTCTTTCTAGATACTTTTATATATTTAAGACCTCTATATATAATGGAGGTTTTCACATGAAAAAAATAATATCAGTATTCTTAACATTAACTATGCTATTCTCTTTAGCATTTGTACTGGCGGAAGACTACAAAGATTCTCCTTTTGTCACGGTGGATAATCCAACTTCACTATTTATTTACGACCTAAATAAGGACGGAAAAGAAGAAATTTTAGTAACTTCAATCGATGGTAAAGTTCATGCTTATGATAAGTTGGGGGCGGAGAAGTGGAATTACCCCACAGATGAGACACCTTATTCTATTTTCGTTGACGACATAGATGGAGATGGTCTTGCAGAAATAGTTCTTGGAACAGGTAAGATAGACCCTCAATCTTTCAGATATTCCTCGGGAAAGATAATCCTTCTAAATCATTTCGGTAAACAAGAATGGACTTACGGCACAACTAGTGCTATTAGAGGGATATATGTATCAGATATCGATGGAGATGGAGGAAAGGACATACTAGCTTCATCAGAAGATGGAATTTTATATGTCATTGATAGTAAGGGCGTTCTTAAGTGGGATGAATTTACTGGGTCTAGATCCCCCGCGTTCAGTGCCAATCTAGCTGGAGGCACAGATACTTTGATTGCGCATGGACAAGCAATTCTTAATAATAAAGGAAAAATAGTAGGTAGAGCATCCGACTTATTTGAATGGAAAAAATATATACTCAAAGACTTAAACAAAGATGGAAAAGCTGAGTTTATTATGCTTTCACACTACCCATTTATATCAGTATTTAACCTTGAAGGAACTGACCTTAAAGGAATTTGGCAATATCAATGCGATGGCGATGCTATGGATGTAATTGTGAATGACTTTAATGACGATGGTAATCTGGAAGTAATTGCTTCATCCTCAAAATGGTTAGATGCCTCAAACTCCTATGGTGAAGGTAAGATATATATAATAAATGGAAACGATGGAACACTTAAACAATCTATTCCTTTGTCATCTGCTGCGTTTAATATAGGGGTTGCCGATATGAATAATGATGGCAAGAAAGACGTAATTTATACTTCTGAAAAGGGCATAAATACATTGTTATATGGAATAACAATAGTTCAAGAGCCACCAAAAGATCAAACACCACCACAGGAAAGCACCCCCACAACACCGACACCGCCAAAAAATACACCCGGATTTGAAATAGGCGCTGTTAGTGCAGCCGCTCTATTGTTAGGATATTATTTAAAAAGAAGAAAATAAATTAAATTTTTTTTATTCTATTTTAATTATTTGCCATTTGGTCCAGTTTGCCGCCCTTGAGGTGTACCGCCTGTTCCTCCTGGTTGGAAATCTCCTCCGTCAGGATCACAATCAGTTGTGTAGCATCCTGGGTCTGGATAACATCCATTAGGCCCACAACAATACCCCCCAGTACATTGAGTGCATCCTGGTCTGTCACAGTACCAATCATTACATCCACTCTTTGCTGCAGTAACGGCTACTAAGCCTCCGCATGGACCATTGTCGTCTTCATTGGACCCACAGTTTCGCTCATTGTAAGAATAAAGACATAGACATTCTGTATCTGCATAAATCTTTGCAGTTTCAGTTGCAATTATTGATGCTTGGGCGTAAAACATTGAGTTTTTGTAATCTCCTTTATTGAAATACTCCCAAGAGTATTGTAAATAAAGTCTTGCATCATGATTAAATTTTTTAGAACATGGCCATATACTATCTTTTCCAGCTTCGTATGCCTTCAAGGCAGCTGAAGCGTCATTAATTTTATCGAGCGCTTCACTTTGATTTTGAGCTATTACAAATGCGCCAGTACTTGCAACTAGTATTATCATCAATGCTAAAGTAAAGAAGTATTTTTTCATATTATCCCCCTATATATTAAAGATAATCAATTATATAAACCTTTTTATGTAGTATTCTCTGAAGATATTTCTATTCCAACGGGACAATGATCTGAACCAAATACATCATTAAGAATAAATGCCGACTTTAATGACCCAATTAAATTACTACTAATAAAAAAATAGTCAATTCTCAAATGACGAAAAGTATCAATAAAACCTGTTTCAATAAATTTGCTAATCCATGCTCTTTCTTCTGGTAAAAATCCTGAGATCTTTTCATTCTCCTTTGGTCTTGCAATATCCACCTCTTTGTGTGCGGTATTTATGTCTCCACATATTATTAGCCTTTTACCTTGATTAAGTAGGTTATTAACATGACCTAAGAACATATCGTAAAAATCCATTTTATACCGTAATCTTTCACTTGACATTTTTCCATTAGGAAAATAGATATTAAATAGAAAAAAGTCAGGATATTCAAGAATCAATGCCCTTCCTTCAACGTCAAATTTTTCATACCCAAAATTTTTCTCTATGGACAATGGCTTTTCTTTTGTGTAAATACATACACCGCTGTAACCCTTTCTTTCAGGAGATGAAAAATAAGAATAATAGCCCGATATTTCTTTTAATTCTTTTGGAATATCCTCCTCTCTGGCCTTTGTTTCCTGTATGCACAATATATCGGGGGTATCTTTTTCAATGAATTCTAAAAATCCTTTTTTAGCAATTGAGCGTAGACCGTTAACATTCCACGATAGTATTCTAAGATTTTTCATTAAATCGCCTAATCGAAATCAGCATAGATTTCGCCAAAATTAATTCCTGTATTTATAGGATTTTTCTCAGATTCAAATCTTAAAGACCATCTCGCCTTGTGTAATTCTGGGCTTGCACTACCATTCTTTATTGCTTCATATGCTTCAATAAAAGCTGAGATTTTATCGATTGCTTTTACTAGTTTGCCATCTCTAGGATTATATTTGTCAATATTATATTTAATATCAATATCTTCTGGAATTACTTTAGTTTTCCCATTGAGATTAATTATATTATAAAATTCATTTTCGGTGTACATCCTTATCTCATTATGCCACTCTTTTGGAATTAAAGGGTAAATTTTTTCTTCCATCTGATCTTTTTCATAACCTTTGATCAATTCTTCTAATCCCTCAACTGATCTCTTTAGAGGCGAGTGTATATCTTTTGTAAGTGCCTCTGGTAAATCATGAAACAAGCCAGTAAAGTAATTATTAACTCTTCTCTTTTCACATGCACCGATTTCTAAGGAGAATAAATACGAAAGAATAGCAACAAACATCATATGCCCCAGGACTGAAGTCTTAGGGACTCTATGAACATGGGCCCATCTTGACTGAAATCTAAGCTGACCAGAAAATCCTATAAATCTCCCAAATTTTGTATATGCTCCTGCTTTTATGCCTTCGAGGTCATAATATCGATTCTGTTTCTGTTGAAGGTCCCGCTCAATAGCTATCATTTCATAATCATGTACGTTTAATTGCTTTATTATGTCGAACTCCCACCTAGTTGCATAAAAATGTGCTGCGCTGAGGATTCTTTTGTTTAAAGTATTATCACTTTCTTGGAAATAGTACCTAAATTTATTTGAAAATTCTTCCCCTAATGGACTAATAACTGATTCAAGTTCTTTGTAAACCCATTGATTCAATTTTTTATACTTGTCTTCATCTTTTTTGAATTCGTAAAGAATAGTGGGTTTTAAGTCAGTGATAACAATCCTTTGTAATAGTTCAAATATCCCACCCTCTATTATATCAATCCAGCTAAACTCACTTTTATTTTCTTCAAATTTGCCCAATATATATGCAATGATCATTTTATGACCTTGTTTATCAAGTTCTACTAGATCTAGTGGTCTTATTTTATCGTTCCATCTCTGCATATATGCCGCATCAAAAATTCTTAAGAGTAAAGATTTACGTATCATAAAATCACGATTAATTGGCAAAAATTACTTTTAACACTTCGTCAATTTTATAAAGTTTGTTTGAAAGAATTTCTGAATCTTTGTCACTTATTCTTCCTTTCTTTTTTAGAACATACAATTTACTAATAATCTCGTTAATCGAATCGAAGGCATCCTTGACGTTTAGGTCATTTCCCATATATATCTCAAAAGATTTGGACAATTCATCTAATAGTAAATTAACATTTGGAGAAGACTCGTTAGAATTATTTTTCATTAATAGATAATTAGTCATATTTACAAAGTCATTAAGTTTTTTTGAACTCTTCTTAAATTTATTAAACGTGAAATTCATTCTTTCACGATATTGAGAATAAATAAGGAAGAATCTAATATCCCGTGTGGAATAGCCTTTATTAATTAGGTCTTCGACATATAGTATATTTCCTTTTCTTTTTGACATCTTTTTTCCATCCACAAACAAATGATGGCCGTGCAACCAGTAAGGGCAAAATTCTACTCCCGAGTAACTTTCCATGATGGCAATATTATAATCGTGGTGCATTAGTCTATTATCGATACCCCCACAACAAATATCAACTTGGTAACCAAAAGAATTTATGATAATTGCTGGGTCTTGGGCATTCCAAGCTGGCCAGCCCCTACCTATTGGGGCGTCCCAGCAGGGGTAAGTCTCATCTTTGCATGTGTGCCATAAAATAAAGTCGCCTAAATTCCATACGTTATTTGAATAATTATCCCTCTTGAATCTTATTCTCTTTTCTGGCCATTTAGACATATCAAGTCCATAAAGTTTTCCAAAATCTTTAAAAGTAGTAGGGTCGAAATAAATATCTTCTTTATAGTAATATGCGTGCCCCTTTTCTATCAGTTTTTTTATTATCTTAATCGCATAGTCAACGGTCTCGGTAGATCTTACAATATAAGTAGGTGATTTAATGTTAAGAAGTTTTATTTCATCATGAAAAATATCTGCTATTTTTTTTGTTAGTTCTTTTACAGTTGTCCCCTTGGCTTTTGCTTCTTCGATTGCTTTATCTTCAATATCGGTAAAATTCATCAATCTTGTTACATTATACCCCAAATATTCCAAATATCTCTGAAGTATGTCTTCAAATATAAAAGTTCTATAATTCCCAATATGTGGTTTTCGGTAAATTGAAGGGCCACATGTGAACATTTTAATTTCCTTGTTATTTCTAGGTTTGAACAATTCGACTTTTTTTGTAAGCGAATTGTAAATTCTAAAATTCGGGTAAGTATCAGTTTTGAAATTAGAATTCATGTTCATATTTAGGATTGAATCAATATAAAAAGTTACCTAAATAATATTATGCAATAAGTGAATTATTCAAAAACTTGAATCTCTTTCGTTTTTTTAACAAATTCTCCGAATTTGCCTTCAAATCTTGTGGCTCTTATGTCTTTATCGTCAATGTAATGGTAATTACCGCCCCTTGGTTTACCAAAGATAATATTATGATATTTAATTCCATGGTCTTTTAACCACTTAACGGTAACTTCTCTTTCTTTTTCAGTTCTTGAAGTAAAAAAAGTTATAATGTGCCCTTCATCGTACCATTTATTTATAGTAGATTTCGCATTAGGAATCTCTTTTGCTGATTCCATTCTTTCAGGCTCTTCATTAGGGATATCGTCGCATACTACTCCGTCGATATCTATAATAAAGTTTTTTAATCCTTCTACTAGTTTAGGGCTTGTTTTTTTACCATTGGGACCAATGTTTTCTCTGAGATAGGTCATTCTTTTCCCCCATGCATATAATAAAATGATACTAATACTATTTATAAGTTATTATTATCTAAGATTAGTTAATCTCAAGGTATATACTCTATTTTATAGCTTTCAATGTTACAATTGTATTTTTGATGCACATAGAATTTAAGTGCTAAAATTAAATGGATTAAATTAACTAAGATTTTCTTGTCTTATCTGTGCGTATTTTTTCAATAAGTTCTTTTCTTCAGAAGTTAAACTTTTGGGTATTTCAACTTTTATTTTAACAAGCAAATCCCCAGTTCCAAATCCCCTTAGCTTAGGCATGCCTTTGCCTTTTAATCTCAGAATAGTTTCAGGCTGTGTCCCAGCTGGAACTTTTACATTTGCTTTCCCATCAATTGTAGGTACAGTTAAGGAACAGCCTAAAGTGGCTTGAGCTATCCCAATTGATTGGGCATATACTAAATCTGCACCTTCTCTCTTGAATTTATTATGTGGGATTATTCTAATCTCAACGTACAAATCTCCAGATGGCCCCCCAGCAGCACCTGTTTCACCTTCTTGTGCTATCCTAAGAGTACTACCATCTTCGATTCCTTTAGGTATATCTAGGCTAATTGTCTTTTCTCCACGTACACTTCCACTCCCACTGCATTTAGGGCATTTTTCTACAATTACTTTACCTCTTCCCCCACAGGTATTGCACGCTGTAACTGTCGCAAAAGTGCCAAAAACTGTATCCCTTCTAGCTTGAACTCTACCTGCACCACCACATGCGGGGCAAACTTTAGGAGGTAATCCGCCTTTAGATCCAGTACCTTGACAATCTGAGCATTTTAGTCCTTTGTTCATTTTAAGAGATTTTTTTGTTCCAGTAAATGCTTCTTCTAATGTTACAGATATTCCTGTTTTTAGATCTCTACCTCTTTGTGGTCTGTAAGTCCCACCTCTTTGGCCAGAAGATCCAAAAAATATATCGAATATGGAATCTCCGAAACCCCCTCCGCCAAATCCACCGCCAAAGATGTCTTCCAAATCAGAGAAATGAGTAAAGTTACTCCATTCAAATCCTTCTCGGCCAAATTGACTATTTACTCCTGCATGCCCATGTTTATCATAATTAGCTCTTTTATTTTTATCCATAAGAACTTCATAAGCTTCGGAGATCTCTTTAAATTTTTCTTCGGCTCCTTTATCGCCCTTGTTGAGGTCGGGATGATACTTCTTAGCAAGTCTTCTATATGATTTTTTTACTTCATCGTCTGTAGCATTTTTGTTTATTTCTAGAACTTCGTAGTAGTCTCTTTTAGTCATCCTAAACCCTCAAAAATATAATAAAAAAATAAATTAATCTTTTTTATCTTCGTCTGTTACCTCAAAATCAGCATCGTAGACATTGTCACCAGTATTGGTATTGCCTTCATTTTTTGGTTCTTCTTTTGGTTGCCCTTGTGCACTTTGTGTCTGTTGATAAATCTTAGTGCTTACTTCGTACATTGATTTGGACAATTTCTCAGTTTTCTCATTTATTTCTTGGGAATTATTTCCGTTCATAGCATTTTTTAGTTCTGTGATTAATCCTTCTAATTCAGATTTTTTAGAGGAATCTATTTTATCTGCAAAGTCTTTTATTGCTTTTTCAGTTGTATATATCACTGTATCTGCCTGATTCCTAGCTTCTACCAATTCTTTCTTTTTTGTATCTTCCTGTGCATGGGCTTCGGCTTCTTTCTTTAGATTTTCGATTTCATTCTTAGATAAGTTGGCTGATGCTTGTATTGTAATACTCTGTTCTTTTCCAGTTCCTTTGTCTTTGGCTGTAACATTTAGAATTCCATTTGCATCTATGTCAAATGTGACTTCTATTTGAGGGATACCTCTCGGCGCTGGAGGTATACCACTTAAAGTGAATTTACCAAGAGTATGATTGTCTGCTGCCATTGGCCTTTCACCTTGGAGTACATGTATCTCTACTGAGGATTGATTGTCTGTAGCTGTTGAGAATACTTCACTTTTCTTTGTAGGTATAGTTGTATTTCTATCAATCAATTTAGTAAATACTCCACCAAATGTTTCAATTCCTAGGGACAATGGTGTAACATCTAGAAGAAGTACATCTTTTACTTCACCTTTTAGTACTCCACCTTGGATTCCTGCACCAATTGCCACGCACTCGTCAGGATTTATATCTCTTCTTGGTTCTTTTGCAAAGTACTGTTTTACATAATTGTATACTTGAGGCATTCTTGTTGACCCACCTACAAGTAGGATAGAATCAATATCTTCTGGCTCCACCTTTGCATCGGTCATTGCTTGTTGAATTGGCTTCATTGTTCTGTCTATGAGATCCTTTGTCATTGCTTCAAATTTTGACCTAGATAAGGTTACTTCTAAATGCTTTGGACCAGATTCATCCGCAGTTAAATATGGTAGATTTATGGAAGTTTCAGCCAAACCAGACAATTCAATCTTAGCCTTCTCGGCAGCTTCTTTTAAGCGTTGCATTGCCATTTTGTCCTTAGTTATATCTTTCCCATACTGCTTTTTATATTCTTCAACTAACCACTCAACTACGCGCTGATCCCAATCATCCCCACCAAGATGTGTGTCACCGTTAGTAGACTTTACTTCAAATACTCCTTCTCCTATTTCAAGGATTGAAACATCAAAAGTACCTCCTCCGAGGTCGTAAACAAGAACAGTCTGCTCTTCCTGTTTATCAAGCCCATATGCAAGAGTTGCTGCAGTGGGTTCGTTAATAATTCTTAAAACTTTAAGTCCAGCTATTTCCCCCGCATCTTTTGTTGCTTTTCTTTGAGAGTCATTAAAGTAAGCAGGTACAGTGATAACTGCTTCTGTGATCTTCTCCCCAAGGTACGCTTCTGCATCATCTTTCATTTTCTTTAGAATTTTTGCAGAAAGCTCTTCTGGAGTATAGTCCTTTCCTCCAAGAACTATTCTTACTTCTTGAGTGTTTCCAGGTGTAATTGTGTACTGGATAATCTTCTTTTCACTATCAACTTCATCATATCTTCTACCAATGAATCTCTTAACTGAGTAAGCAGTATTTTCAGGATTCGAAACAATCTGATTTTTTGCAACTCTGCCTACTAGCCATTCCCCCTTAGATGAAACTCCTACAACTGACGGTGTAGTCCTTCCACCCTCTGCATTTGGTATTACAAGAGGCTGGCCTTTATCCATTATAGACATACATGAATTTGTTGTTCCTAAATCAATTCCTAATACTTTTCCCATTATAACTCACCTCGTTTGATTATAACTATATTATACTAATTATTCTTTTTTAGTTACTTTAACTCTTGATGGTCTTATTACCCTATCATTTAAAATGTATCCCTTTTGGAACTCTTCTATTACTTTGTTATCGTCTGTTTCTTCTGAACAAATCGTAGCTAGGGCTTCATGATAAAATGGATCAAATTCTTTCCCTATGCATTCAATCTCACATAATCCATGAGAACTAAGGACATCCTTAAGATCTTTGTAAATAAGTTCCATTCCTTTCAATACCTCAACCTTATCTAGATTTTTCTTGTCTGTCTCTCTATAAACTTTTATCCCTCTTTCAATGTGATCGAGTACATTTAATATCCCCATGATTATTTCCTGTAAAGCATATTTTCTCGTATCGTCTTTTTCTTTTTCCGTTCTTTTTTTAAGATTTTGAAAATCTGCTTCGCTCCGCAATAGTCTGTCATAATGTTCTTTTGACTTTGATTCGCTTTCTGAAAGCTGTTTCTCTAGATCAGAGATCTTTTTTTCAAGTTCAGTGATTTTGTCTTCATTATTTTCAAAGTTTTCATTTTCATCAGTCATTAAAACACCTATAATTTTTTATAGATTTTATTCTCCATTGGGAAGCCAAAGCAATTGTCCATATAATTTGCGGCTTTTTCCAGTCTTTCAAAGAGTCTATCAAAATCCCCTCTTATCTCCATCATTGTTCTTGTTAGATTTCCACCTCGGAGAGTATAATTTCTTCCACTTTTTCGTATAAGGCCACATTCAATTAGTTTGTTAAGTTGATTAATAACTGCTCCACGAGACATTGAAAGTTCTTCTGCTAATTCGGTACTTGAAATGCCACATCGATAATCTGATTTTTCGACTATCACTCTAAACAAAGTAATCGCTGTCTTGTTTACATCTCTTCCAGTAACAATTCCTAGAGACTCACAGACCCATTCCATGTATTCTACTGGAGAATCTTCGAACGGAGCATCTAAATCTCTGACAACTATTCGCATTGGACAGCTTCGCGAAATGGCCACTTAAGTTCACCTAAAGTTAATCTAATCAATCCATTTATAAGATTTTCGGTTTTATACTATTTTTGTTTAAATGATACTGAACAATAAAAACTAGAATTATTCGTATCTGAGCACGGATAAAGGTCTTATCTTTGAGGTATTGTATGCAGGAATAATCGAAGCTACAACAGATACTACTAATGACAAAAAGAATATTCCCGCCAATATCGTTGGGCTAATCGGAGTGCCACCTATTTGTAAAATGATAGATAGACCAACAAATGCCACATAAAGAATAACCAAAGAAAGAATTCCACCAATTGCACCTATTGCCAAATTTTCTACTGCAAGATTTTTTAATACTGTAAAATTACTTGCGCCTATTGCTTTCATGATTCCTATTTCCCTCTTTCGGTCAATTATGGTAAGATACATTGTATTTGAAATAACTATAATTGCGACAAAAAGTGAAAATGATGCAAGTAAAGATATTGGAATCACTACTTGATCGATTAATCTGTTAACAATTGATAAAACTTCCGAGGATTCAAACACATAATATTCTGGTGAAAACATGGCCTTTACCTTTTTAGATAGTGATTCTGACTGGCCTTCTTTTGCAATGACATTTAATGTATATGTGTATATGTCTGGAAATGTATCACTAAGTGCATTATAAGAAACTATAATCTCAGCGTTTTTATTAAAAGGACCTACACGGATATCTCTTATAGTAAATGTCTTTTTATAATCATTTTCTTCTAAAGTTAATGTGTCGCCGATATTTAATCCAAATGATTGCGCCAATTTTTGGGAAATAACTATTCCCCCAGTGTCATGATTATCAAAATACTGGTATTCCTGGCCTAAACCTAAAATGTTAACATTTATTTTCGAAATAATTGAAATAGATTTGGCTTGGTCTAGGGGTAATTGTTTAGCATAATCTTTTAGTTTTATTTTATTAACTTCAATTATATTAAATTCTTTGTTTGACGAAGATCTTATTATTCTATCCACTGTTTCAACAGAAGTAAGAATTCCTAAATTAGAGGAAGGTGGGCCCCCACCTTGGAAACTAGGCTGATATACCCCTACTATTTTCATATCAAAAGAGTAATCATTGTATTGAAAAGTGATTGTGTCCCCTACATCAAAACCAAAAGTATCTACACATTGAGTAGAGACTATAATATTTTTCTTACCTATATCTTCTTTCCCGAGGAGTCTTCCTTTAATTGTTCGAAAAGTAACGGGATTTATAGGATTGAATTCAAGATTCCTACCACCTAAATTTGCACCGGCACATCTTTCTTCCGCTATTTCACGTTTCTCTTCAGTAAAATCACTAATATACCGCGATACAGGTTTTCCATTAACTTCCAAGATATTCACAGAGAATCCGGAAAATTCACCCGCCGTTTTATATACCGTTTTTACTTCTTCCATCAGCAAAAGTCGTTCTTCCATAGTAGAAATTTTGGAATCAGGTATTCCATTTATCTGAACGTCATAATCCGCAAATGATGTGAATGCATCAGCTACAAAATCTTTTAGGCCTTCTCCAGTCGTTAGAACTCCGCCCACACTGCCTAGACCAATAGATATCGCCAAAAGTGCTGTTGCAACGGTCCAATGATTTCTTTCAATACTTCTTAGGCCTAACTTTAATGAAACCATGTTAAATGTGGACATTCTAGAAGCGAATTTAATAATATATCTAGCAACTATTGTGAAAATAAACATTAGTAGTATTAATACAAATACAGCAAGAACTAGTAATATTGATCGCAAATTTATATATAATATTCCACCAAAAACTAAAAAAGATATAAATACTATTTTGGCAAATCCCCAATCCTTATAAAATGGTTTTTCGCCTTCCATGTCTTTCAGAACTATAATAGGTCTAATCTGGCTCCCTATGTATGCAGGTACTATCTGAAATGTCAACACTGAAAAAACTCCCACAAGAAAACCGTAGACCAAGATAAAAGGATCTATCACTAAACGTAAAACTGTATTAAACAATCCTCCAGCTATAAGAACTAGTTGAGTTGATATTAAGACACCTAATAGAACACCCAATAAACTACCACTAACTCCTAAAAATAGTGCCTCAAAAAGAAAGAAATTGATTACTTCAGAGCTTTTAATTCCTACTGCTTTCATAGTACCTATTTCTTTTTTTCTTTCTTTCATGGATATGAACATCGTAGTAATTATACCAATTGCTCCCACCAGAAGGGCTATGATGCCGGCAAGACCAAAGAATTGTAAAACAGGCTTTAGGGTTTCAATTGTTGCTTCGTTCTGATCAATATAATTTGTAACAGTAATTTTGTATTTGTTTCGATCAATTAATTCAGTTTTGATTGACCTTTCAGCATCAAACATCAAAGAATCATTTTCGGTTTTAATGAAGATACTTGATGCATCTTTTTCTTCAAGTTTAAGGAGTTCCATCATTGTTTCGTGTTTGACTATACCTACCCCAAAAATATCGGCAACTCCCCCTCCTTCTTTAACAATGCCCACTACCTTGAATTCAGTTCTCCCATTATCTGAAAGAACTGGTAGAGTATCCCCAACTTTTAATTTAAGGTTTTGAGCCAATATATCATTGACTGCTACATCATACGGTTCCTTAATCAAAGTATTAAACTTTGCACCTTTTGGTTCTATAACGGGGATTTCATCATAAAGTGGATATTTTCCGAGCTCTACCCCTCTAAGGCCCAAAAAAGTCTGGGTTACCCCCTCTCTTTGTATATCTGTACCTCTCACCGTATCAATTATATAGGTATAATCTTGGATTGTACTAGAATCCTTCAAAGATTGCACGAATTCCTCTGTTTCTTTGAAATCAAATTCGCCTGTCCTAAATCCAATAGTTTCCATATCGAGTCTCAAATCGCCACCAAAGTAGTATTTAACGCTACTTTGAAGAGTATAGTTGACAGAATTTCCCATAAGACTGATTGCTACTATTGAAGATATACTTATGGCAATCGCAAGTAAAGAAAAGAGGGTTCTTTGCTTTCTTCGTAAAAGGGACGTTGCTGCATATTTAGAATATATGTTAATTTTTGAGTTTTCCAACATTTTTCTCCCTTTCCAGCCTACCATCTCTAATATAAATAATACGATCAGCAATTTTAGCTACTTCGTCAGAATGTGTAACTAAAAAAATAGTAGAGTCAAAATCATCCCTTAATCTTTGAAATAGATTTAATATTTTTAGTTCTGTCTTAGAATCTAAGTTACCAGTAGGTTCATCACCAAAAAGAATTTTGGGATTATTTACTAATGCTCTTGCAATAGCTACTCTTTGCTGCTCACCGCCACTCATCTCGGTCGGTTTATTATTTCTTCTGTGACTTAGTCCTACTATCTCAAGAAGTTCTTCAGGGTCTTTTTTCTTTCCTTTAACAAAATAGGAAGGTAACATCACATTTTCAATTGCAGTAAGGGTTGAAACAAGATTATATGCTTGAAAAACAAAACCAATTTTTCTACCCCTAATCTCTGCAAGTTTACTTTCAGGAAGTCTTGTTATATCAATTCCATCAATTAGTATCTTACCTGAAGTAGGTAAATCTAAACCCCCAAGTATCCCTAAAAGAGTACTTTTACCCGAACCAGATGGCCCCATCAAAGCGACAATTTCGCCTTTTTGCACAGTAAGGTCTATTCCACGCAAAATTGGAATCTGGGCATTTCCAAGGGTGTAACACTTGTATAGTGCTCTTGCATCAATTACTGGTGATTCCATTTTTCAATAACCTCTAGAGATTTTGAATTTATTGCTCAGATATTTCTTTAGAAGACCCTTCTTTTTTTGATTTTCGTTTTTTTCTGTAAAGATAAATTCCACCAATAATTATCACCAGTAGTACTATTGGAACAATCAAACTAGTTGCGACTTGGGCTCCAGTAGCTTTAGGTATAGCATTTACAGACACAAAGAATTCTTTTTCATCTGATTGAGTTCCTTGATCGTCATTATATGTAACAGTGAGCTTACATTTAACTTCCCCACTATTTGTCCCAGAATTTAGAGCAAATACTCCATTCGCGTAATCATCTTTCAGAATCTTGCCAAGGTATGCTTCACTGTCTCCGGTAAAAGGAGATTCTATTTTGAGTTTAACATTGTCCGCATCAGTTGTTCCAATATTTTCTATTTTCAATGTTAATACAAAAGGTTGATTCTGCAAAATTCTTGTTGGGTCTGTTGTCTTTCTACCAAGTTCTAATTGAGGTGTTCCAGTTATATTTATACCAAGAACTTCATTTTGGGTGTGTGTAACTCCTAGATTATCTTGGAAAGACAGGACTAAAGTCATTATATGGTTCTTTGGAGTAACATTTTTTCCAATTGATAGATCATAAGAAGCAACTATGTACTCCCCTGTTCTAACATCCTGAAATGTCTTGGTCAAGGAAGATGAAACAGGAACTATCTCAGGATCTTGCGTATCCAAAGATACTTTTAACCACTGAAGTCTATTTCCACCAACATTTTTCAATCTGAGATTAACATTAAATACTGTTCCTGGGTCTACAGTTTTACCTTTAACTCCATTAACGGTGAAATCATCTACACTCACAAGTGTATCTCCAATAACTTTAATCTCCATCTCTTCGTGGTAATTTCCTCTGTTTGTTTCAATAGTTATTGGTATTTTGTAATTTCCATAAGCTGCACCACTATCAACATCAATTACGAAAAATGCGCCTTTTGGAATTGTTGTAAGATTTCCAATTACAAATTGGTCAGATTCTTTATTTGAGGCCGAAAAGGGAGGAGAAAGATCTAAATAAACTTTTACAGTTTGAAATTCCAATGAAGTCTCATTGTTAACCGTAATAGTGACTAAATTATTTTCTGTGCCTGCATTGAGAGATGATCCTTGAATTACAATAATATCAAAGTTTTTCTCTTCTGCGGAAACAGAGGTTCCAAATGCTAACAATAACATCCCGATTGTTAAATAAGTTATTAATTTCATAATATCACGATCCTATATTAAAATACGTACCTTGAGATTTTTATAATTAATCTTTTTATATGTTTTTCGACTACCGATTAATTAAAGTTAAGCATTTAAATAGACAAAATAATTAATTAAAAGTTTTAAATTAGGAGATAATAAAGGTGAAAATATGGATGAATTAATTTTTCCTGAGCCTTACAAACATGAACATGA
>CAZUMN010000001.1:0-14550 GCA_964621955.1 uncultured Thermococci archaeon | reverse complement strand
AAGGTGAAAATATGGATGAATTAATTTTTCCTGAGCCTTACAAACATGAACATGAAAAAATATGCGATGTTAATGAATTATATGATCAAAAGCAAACTTTTGGAGAGAAGGCATCTGATTGGGTTACTTCTAAGATTGGATCTTGGGGATTCATATTTGCACAATCTGTAATTTTACTGATATGGGTTTTTTTGAATATATCTGCATGGATTAATCAGTGGGACCCCTATCCATTCATATTCTTAAATCTTGTTGTTTCATTAATGGCATCCTATACCGCACCGGTGATAATGATGAGCCAAAATAGGCAGGATGCAAAAATAAGATTGGAAGCTCACACAGATTATTTGATAAATTTAAAAGCAGAAGAGGAGATTAGGGCAATATTGGATAACCTAAATGCACAAAACAACGCTATTCAAGTGATTTACCAAAAACTATCTTCTCTTGAAGATTCATTTAAAAACAGTAAATAAATCTATTTTATGTGATGAGTTGAAATATAAAAAATTTAAATCGTTAGGCTTAATTTATATACTGACTTTCTTCCTATTTGGAGGGTTGAGTAATCTAATACCTGAAAGCTTTATAGAGTGGGGCTATTTGGGAATATTTATTTCGGGCATATTGTATGTATTTTCTTTTACCGCCCCTATTGCGACTGCGTTAATCTTAATTTTTTCTGCTAATAAGAATATTATTTTGCTAGGTTTGATTGCAGGCGTTGGTTCTTTATTTGGGGATATGCTAATATTCCATTTTATTAGGGTATCGTTTACTGATGAAATAAAAGAATTATCAAATCACAAATTATCGATTTTTACCTTAAAAAAAATTCCTCAACGATACCAAAAATATTTAGCATATAGTATAGGCTCCTTTTTTATAGCAACGCCACTTCCTGATGAAATTGGAATTGCAATTCTTGCTTCGTCTAAAGATGTAAAACTAAAACATTTTGGGATTATATCCTATTTACTCAATACAGGTGGTATCTTTTTGATAGTTTTATTACGAAATGTTTTATGAGTTATTATATTAAAAAGTGGCCGCAATTATACAGATACTAAACCTTAACTTTAAAAGGTCTTTATTTGTTTATAGTAAACATGCCAAAACACCTTGTTGTAATAGGTGCTGGAGCTGCTGGGCTACCTGTTGCATCCCAAGTTAGACGAAAAAATAAAGAAATAGAAATAACTGTCATTACTGATCGAGAGTATTTTGCTTACAGTCCCTGTGGCATACCTTTTGTAATTTCTGGAATGATAAACTCATTTGAAACTCTTATTCTTAGAGACATGAAGTACTATGAAGAAATGAATATTAGAATCTTAAATAAAACTACAGTAGATAACATTGATTTGGACAATCGTGAGATTTTTTTTGGCAATGAGAAATTAAAATATGATATATTGGTTATAGCCAGTGGTGCAAAACCAATAATACCGCCTGTGCAGGGAATAGACCTTGACGGGGTATATTTTTTAAATTCATTAGAGGACGCTTTGAAAATCTCAGATTCATTGAAAAATACAAAATCGCCAACTATTATAGGTGCCGGTGCAATTGGCCTTGAAATGGCGCATGCCTTTCTAAAAAAAGGCCTTAAATCAAGAATTATTGAAATGAAAGACCGAGTTCTCCCGAACATGTTAGATAAAGACATGAGCAATATTGTGGAAGACTATTTATCCCCTTTAAACATGAAAATTCACACATCTACAATTGCTTCTTCAATCTTGGGTGAGAAAAAAGTAAGTCATGTAAAAGCCAATGGAAATGAGTTTGAAACAGATTTAGTCCTGATATCTGTAGGGGTCAGGCCAAATGTTGGATTAGCAAAGAACGCTGGCATTGAAACAGGGAGCACCGGGGGGATAGTTACAGATGCTTCGCTAAGGGTAAAAAGAAAAGGTAAATTTGTTAAGAACGTATATGCCTGCGGTAATTGTGTTGAAGTTACAGATATTATTACCCATAAATCTACAATTAGTGCGTTGGGGTCAACAGCAATCCGTCAAGGTGTGGTAGTTGCAGATAATATCCTAGGGAAAAACTCTGTTTTTGGGCCAATATCAAGTCCGAGTATAGCAGTTATTGGCGAATTAGAAGTTGGTACGGTAGGAGTTACAAAAGAAAAGGCACTTGAATACGGAATTATTCCAATCGAGGGCAATGCTAAAGGATTAACAAGGGCTAAGTATTATCCAAGAGGAGAAGATATCTATGTTAAAATCCTATCAGACAGCGATTACAGGGTCATTGGCGCACAAGTTATCTCAAAAGAAGGAGTTAAAGGAAGAATTGATGCTATGTCCCTTTTAATAGGTAGAAAAACAACTGTACATCAAGTTGCAACTTCTGAAACGTCCTATGCTCCACCAATCTCAAGTGCTTTAGATCCACTCACAATGGCTGCAAGGAAAATAATTGATTGTGACTGAATATATCATGTTAAAATTTTATATATTTTAAAAATAATCAATTCTTAAGTAAATTATATATTTGATTTAAGGAATTCTTAAATATAGATCCAAGATTAATGATATCATGGGAAAAAGATTTTTTATTATTCTTTTTTTATTAGGGGGCATTCTATTTTTTTCATCGATGTTTATGTCTGAAACACAAAAATTAAATGTACAATTGAAATCAAATTATGAGCTAGAAGAGAAAATAACTGACTCTTATACAATCCTTCAAGAAACTAACTCCTCTTTAATTGAAAAAAGATTAGATCTCAACGAGAAAATTCAATATAAAAATAAACTAAGTGAAGAAGAGAAATCTCTTCTTGAGATACAAAGTAGATTAAATCAAGAAGTTTTTTCGTACAATGTTTATGAGTCAAAGGACCCGCGGGATTTTGTTGATGTCAATGATTCCTTAGTTTTAGAAACTTTGAATCAGGTTATTACGCCCAATATGGGTAATGCGGAAAAAGCAAGGGCAATATTCAATTACACCAGAGACGGGATTACCAAGGATGAAAAACTTATACGAAATGGCAGGATTGATTACTGGAACTATCCCAAAAATATTATTAATAGCAAAAAAGGCCAATACGAAGATAAAATAATTTTACTTATATCTATGCTTAGGGCCGCCGGATTTAAAGAAAACGAGGCTGAAGTAGTTGGGGCAAAAATTAGTTTACTCAATTCAACTTCTTCAGACATATGGGTAGAACTTAAATTGAATGGAAACACCTATTTACTTTTGCCTAGAGAAAATAATAATTTTGATTCATTTATTAAAGATGACATCTATAAGATATATAGTGTCCAAGAATTATTCAGATTTAACGATAAAACTTTGATGAGGTCATAAATTGGACGGCAAACAGTTTAAGACATTAGTAACCATATTAATAGTATTAGCTTCACTTTCTTTTTCAGGATATTTACTTAGATATTACCAATATTCTGATAGTCTAAACCAAGAGCAAAATTTGGAAGATAGACTTTTTTATTATAATCAAGAAAAATCAAATCTCCAAGATAAAATAAAGATTATGGAAACTAGAATTGAAGTTGAAAAGGAGGACATAATTGATCTCCAAACAAAAATATCACAAAGAGAGCAGAGTGTGAGTGACCTAGAAGAACAGATCAATAATTATGAAAAATTAATTAAATATGACATGACGGTTTTCATAACACCTGATTCGGACAATATTAAATCTTTCGCAAATGACATTAACACAAATGACCCTGTCCAAATATACAAGTTTGTACGTGATGAAATTAAATATGTAGAAGATTATTTGACTTACGATTATAGATTTGAATATTGGCAATTCCCAGAAGAGACTCTTAGGATAAGAACAGGAGATTGTGAGGATCAGGCTATTTTATTATGCACTTTATTTAGGGCAAAAGGATATGGGCCAGACGATGTAAAAGTCGTATTTGGGCTAACATCTGAAAATACCGGCCATGCTTGGGTAGAACTTTTTCATGAAGGAAATTGGGTTGTTTTTGATCCAACAAGTAGTGCAAATGAGTATATTGAAAAGACACGTTACTATTCATTAATCAATGCTACTTACAAAGGTTCTTTTAACGATGTATATTATGAAGTAATGGAGTAGACTAATCGATTACAATCAAGGCATCGACAGCAACTGCGCCTTTTTCATATACAAATACTGGGTTCAAATCAAGTTCTTTTACTTCAGGAAAATCAGATACAAATTTAGATACTTTAAGTATTATATCAACAAGTGCAACTACGTCGGAAGGTTTTTCACCTCTGACTCCACAAAGCATTTGGTGAGATTTAATTTCAGAAATCATTTCGTAGGCATCTTCTTGTTCTATCGGAACAATTCTAAAGGAAACGTCTTTTAATACCTCAACGAAGATACCCCCAAGACCAAACATGAGGACATGGCCAAATTGATTATCCCTAGAAACACCTATTATAACTTCCCTTTGTTTTGGCATCATGTGTTGGACTATTACTCCACGTATATCTGCACTAGGATCAAACTTTTTTGAGTTTTCAAGTACTCTTCTATAGCCTTCTAGAATATCCTCTGCTTTTGATAGATTAAGAATTACTGCCCCTGCATCAGTTTTATGCTGGATATCAGGAGATGCGATCTTTAATACTACAGGGTACTCAACTTGCCTTGCAATTTTAAGAACTTCTTCTTCAGATGTTGCAATTCCCTCTTTTGGCACTTTGATACCATAAGCTTTCATAATTTCCTTAGCTTCATGTTCCATCAATGAAGTTCTACCTTCAGACCTTACAAACTCCAATATTCTCTTTACGCTCTCTATGTATATCACCTCGAACTATTGCATGATTAACTAAGGCATATGCTGCTCTTGCTGCTCGCTCAGGAGATGGGTAAACTGCTAATCCCCCTTCTTCCAATTTTTTAAGGTAAGGGGTAATTATTTCCCCTCCTGCCCCCAGGATAATCATAGGTTTATCAGAACTCTTTTTAATCTTAAGAACGGTATCAACAGAGTCCAAAGACAATGTGGGAACTTGAAGTAACAAAATAACTATAATCAAACCTACGTCTTTATCCTCTAAAAGTGCTTTTAGTCCAACTTCATACCTTTCTTTATCTGCATCACCTACTAAATCCATTGGATTAGAGACAACTACTCTTTCGGGAAACTGTTCTTTTAGTTTCTTTACAGTATCTTCGCCTAGATTAGCAAGTCGAAGCCCATTCATCTCCAATGCGTCTGCGGTCATTACACCTAAACCGCCAGCATTAGTTATTATTGCAACACCATCACTCTTGGGGAAAATCTGCTTCTCTAAGGCTTTGGCCATATCAAAAAGTTCTTCAAAATTATTTGCCCTTATTATGTGGGATTGTTTAAATGCTGAGTCATATATTATGTCCTCGCCTGCAAGACTTCCAGTGTGACTTGAAGCTGCTTTAGCTCCTGATTTAGTCTTACCTGATTTCAATGCAAGAATAGGAATCTTTTTTGATACTCTCTTTGCCGATTCCATGAATCTCTGGCCACGTCTAATCCCTTCTATATATAAACAAATTACTTTTGAATTTTCGTCATCACATAAATAGTCAAGGAGATCTGCTTCATTTACATCTATTTTATTGCCATAACTTACAACATTAGATATACCAATTCTTTCCTTACTTGTCCAATCTAAGATAAGCCCTGCAAATGCTCCACTCTGTGAAAGAAATGAAATTTTGCCTTTAGTAGGATAAGAAATTTTATCTTTAGACAAAAAGATTGTATTTACACCAGAAAAATTATCATAAATCCCTATACAGTTAGGGCCAATTATCCGGATTCCATATTCCTTGGATATTTCTAATAATTTATCCTCTCTTTCTTTTTCTCCAATCTCTGAGAACCCCCCAGAGACTATAATTACACCTTTTACGCCTTTTTTACCACATTCCTCTAAAACATCACTGACAAATGGTGCTGCTATAGCAATAACTGCCATTTCAATTTTGTTAGGCACATCAAGTATGCTTTTATAACTAGATTTACCAAAAATAATCTTTTGTTTTATGTTAATTGGATACAAATCTCCAGGAAAATCTTCAGTAAGATTCTTCATTATTTCATAGCCCACGCTTCCAA
Organism: uncultured Thermococci archaeon; assembly: GCA_964621955.1. GTDB lineage: Archaea > Methanobacteriota_B > Thermococci > Methanofastidiosales > Methanofastidiosaceae > Methanofastidiosum. The sequence continues at coordinate 8,452 of CAZUMN010000001.1, read as the reverse complement.
CTGTATCTGAAGCTCCTATGACCGCTATAGAAGAAGGATTAAAAAAGAAACTTAAATCTGCCATACTCTCACATACTACTTAAGGGTTATTAATTTAAATATATTGTGTAGGAGAATTAAAAGATAAAAAAATTTAAGAGGATTTAAGAATTTCTTCTATTTTTTCTTTTAATATTTTGTTTATTAGACTACCATCAACTTTTCCTCTGAATTCCTTCATGCATATGCCCATTAATGGAGAAATAGCACGATCCCCTTTTTCTACTATAAAATCTCTTTTCTCCATTATTATCTTTTCAATTGCCGATTCAACATCGAAAGAACTGTTCTCCGAGGAAAACTCTGACAGAACTTTTTCAATATCTTCGCCCTTTGATACTCTCTTCAAGACCTCTTCTATACCTTCTTTTGCAATTATTCCTTTTGATACTTTTTCAAAAAGCAAGTACAGAGTTTCGTCATCAGTTACATATCCTTCTTCTTTTTCTAAATTTTTAGAAAGATCTAAAGCCTTAATAAAAATAGTAGATTTTATATCAAGAGTAGTTGAAACTTTTTCGAAAAGTTCTGGATTTTCATAAACGATTCTTTCTGCTTCTTCCTTCTTAAGCCCGTATTTAGAGATGAATCCCTTTACCTTTTCATCGAATGTTTCAGGTAGATTTTCTTTAATATTATCTATTAGTTTTGTATCAATAGTAAATGGTAGAATGTCAGTTTCAGGGTACATTCTTGCTCTACCCGGAAGCGGTCTCGAATATTTTGAATTCCCATCATCTAAGGCGTCTCTAGTTTCATTTGGTACCCCAGAAAAAGCTTTTTTACATCTTTCAAAGACCTCTTCTAAGGCCTTGTAGCAAATGTCCTTTTTCCCGGTAATGATAACAAAAGAATCTAGTTCATTTATTTTCAATTTAGTTTTTATCTTGTTAACTTCATCTGCAGTAATACCATAATTTGGAAGCTCATCTATATGGAATAATCCCGATAATCCATATGTTTTCGCATGGTCAGCTAGTTCAGTCCCAAACCTTCTTCCTTTTTGGATCTCTTTTCCTAGTATGCCTTTGAAATTTTTCAATTTAATCCCATAGACGGCACCGTTCTTTTTAATTGAACTTGCAATAATCTTAGATGAAGTATTGGAAAATATATCGGTCAATTCAATAATTTTTAATTCAAGGTCTTTTTCAGAACTTTTGTTATTCAATTCCTTTTTTATTTCAACAAGGTTGATTTGTCTTTCTATCTCTCTTTCAACCCATAGAGGTATCATCTCTAACTTCTGAACTCCTTTTAGTTCAACTCTTCCCCCTTCTCGGATTGAAACATTGAGGTCCTGCCTTATTGTACCTAATCCTCTTTTTACTTTTCCTGTAGCCCTCAAGATTTGCCCTAGAATATAGGCTGCCTCTTTTGCTTGTTCTGGATTTGAGATATCTGGACCCGTTGCAATTTCAACAAGAGGGATCCCTAATCTATCAAGCCTAAACGTTTTGGTAGTATCATCTTGGCTAATCAATCTAGCTGCATCCTCTTCTATGCATACTGTGAGAATAGAGACTGGCCCATCTTTTGTCTTGATATACCCATTTGTTGAGATAAGCATAGTCCTCTGAAAAGCTGAAGTGTTTGAACCATCGAGAACTGTTTTCCTCATTACTTGGATTTCCTCAATTATATTGGAATTTAGAAGTAAGGATACTTCAACCCCAATTACTTTTGCTTCGTCAGAAACAAGATGAGGCGGTTCCTCATCAAGCTCAACGAGACAATTTGTATCATAATATTGATAAATATAGGTTTTACCCCTCATATATTCTTTCAATGCAGCAACATCTACTTCTCCTATTTCAGAGGGTGTCGGTCTAAGTTTTCGTTCAACAGTAAAAATGGGATCATCAGTTCTAAGGACTGTCGGGCAATGACAAAATAGTTTTCTTTTAGTATTTAGTTGCTGATGAATCTCTAATCCTACTTTAAGGCCAAGTTGTTTATAGTCCATTCTTATCACCTTTTATGCGGTAGTTTATTTCGCCAGCCATATTATCAAGCATATTTCTCTTGACCTCAAAATATTCGTTTGTATGGCCCAAAATCCATGAAAGTTTAAGATATGCCGTTTCGGGCAACATGTCCTCTGCGTATATTACTCCCATTTCCTCCATTATCCTACCATTGGAATAAACAAATGGATCCACCCTACCAAAAAGGCACTGTGTCGCAAAAACAATGATTATGCCTTCTTCTCTTGCTCTTTTAATTGAATCTACCCAAGAAAACTTATCATTTATTGTATCAGTTGGAACATGGCCAAGAGCGGATGCCTCAATTACTAATCCCTTGTATCCTTTGTCGATATAATAATCAAGAATTTCAGGATTAAAATTTGGATATGCCTTAATAATAGCAGTTCTTTCTTCCATCTCTATATCGGGATATACTTCATTTTCATCGTTTCTTACCCTATAATCAGATAGTTTCTCAATTTTTCCATTCATGAAAACTTTGGCCAATGGAGAGGTATTGATGGGCCTAAAAGTATCCCTCCTAGTAGAATGCATCTTTCTAACTTTTGTTCCTCTAAGGACGTTGCAATAAGTATCGTCCATTTCTCCATGCATGACAATTACTGCTTCTCCGATATCAGAATGCCCAGCAACATATGAGGCACAAATGAGATTCATAGAACCATCAAAACTTCCCCTATCTGGGCTTCTTTGTGCGCCCACAAGACAAACTGGCTTGGATAAATTTTGGAGCATGAAAGATAATGCAGAAGAGGTATAATGAAGTGTATCTGTACCATGAGTGATAATAATTCCCTTAGATCCGGAATTTAATTCTTTTGCCGCTTCTTTGGCTAGAATTTTATAACATTCAAAGGTCATTGATTCTGAAGCTATCTGGAATGGGGAAGATATATTCCGGAATGTTGCTATATCGGATAGTTCAGGAGCCATGAAAAAGATTTCTTCTGGTTTCATAAGCCATCTTACTCCCCCAGTTTCATAGTCTACTCTCGATGCTATTGTGCCACCAGTGGAAATTAGAGATATTTCAGGAATATCTTTCCTTTTTTCAAATTTTACTTCGGAAAAAATTTTTGGTTTTTGTTTTTTCTCGACGTTAACAATTTTAACAGAGTCTTTTCTAAAACCTATATTATATCCATTAGATAATTTAATAATAATTGAATCTTTTTTGGGGGAAGGTATTACTATTCCTTCGTAACTAATTTCGCCCTTCCTTAATGTAATTACATCTCCAACTTCTGGTTCCATATCTAAGGATAGGAATAATACTATATAAGTGTTTTACATATTTATAATTCAGAAAAATTAAAGAAAATAATTAAAAATAAATAATAATAAGACTTAATAACTAAATCCTCTTGCCTTCATTGCATCGACAACTCTTTCAATTGCAACGACGTAAGAAGCTGTTCTCATGCCTATATTATATTTTTCCTTAGCGCCAATTACGTCCCAAAATGCCTTTGTCATCTTTTTGTCAAGTTTCTCATATACTTCATCTGCAGTCCAGTAATAATTCATTAAGTTCTGGACCCACTCGAAATATGAAACTGTTACTCCACCTGCATTACATAAGAAGTCGGGTATCTGGTATACTCCTTTTTTAATAAGAATTTCATCAGCTTCAGGAGTTACAGGGCCATTAGCTAGTTCAGCGACCATTTTTGCCTGAATTTTATCGGCGTTTTTAGCAGTAATCTGATTTTCAAGTGCTGAAGGACAGAGAATATCACATTTAAGATATAGTAGGTCTTCATTAGTTATGTTTTTTGCACCAGGGAAGTTCACAACGGAACCTGTTTTTTCTTTGTGTTCAAGAACTTTATATGGATCAAGTCCCGCCTCGTTGTAAATTCCTCCTTGAGAATCAGAAACAGCTATAATCTTAGAGCCTTGATCATATAAAAATTCAGCTATGTAAGATCCTGCATTTCCATATCCTTGCACTACCGATGTTGTTTTCTTTATGTCCCATTTCAAGTATTTTATGTATTCTCTAATAGTATACCATGCACCTTTTGCTGTTGCATCTCCTCTCCCTAAAGAGCCCCCAACAGATAGTGGTTTTCCAGTAATTACTCCTGGAGTGTAGTGTTGCCTTATCTTAGAAAATTCATCCATCATCCAAGCCATAATCTTTGGTGTGGTATAAACATCTGGGGCAGGAATGTCCAATTCTGGACCTATAAATTTGTAAATTGCTGCAATGTACCCTCTAGAAAGTCTTTCAATTTCTCTATCACTCATTTCTTTTGGATTGCAGATTATTCCTCCTTTTCCTCCACCATATGGTATATCGACAACTGCACACTTCCACGTCATCCAAGCGGCAAGAGCCCTTACTTCGGCGGGAGATACGTTCCAATGGTATCTAATTCCCCCTTTTGTTGGTCCTCGGGCATCATTATATTGACATCTATAACCAGTAAAAACTTTAACATTGCCATTATCCATGGTAACTGGAATGGTTACCTCAAGGAACCTCTTTGGCTTTTTCAGCGCTTCATATATTCCTTCATCAAGTTTAAGGACTTTATTTACTTTTTCAAGTTGTTTTAATACGTTTTCAAATGGATCTATGTTCTCCATAGAATACCTCCCCTTTGAACTGTTATTTTTTTAAGTATTTAAATCTTAGTTATTATATTTGGCAGAAAAAGACCCTATCTGACATTAAATTATCAAATTTAATGCCATTTAATCATTTTATTAAACCAATTTGAGAATAGATGGCATTTAATTGCATTAAGAATTAACTATAATAAAAGAGTCAAGCCGCACAATATTCGAAGTTTATAAATCCTCTTCCATAAGAGTGACCATATACTTGTTAAATAAAAGATCTTTTCCTGGAAAACTTTCTCCATGTCCAGGGAATACTTCTTTCACTTTAATTTCACATAATTTTTTTAAAGATTCCTTTAGGTCTTCAAGACTTCCGGATGGTAGATCATATCGCCCAACTGACCCTTTGAAAACTGTATCGCCAGAAAAAAGATAGCTCTTATCTTGTTCTAAAAGACACATTGAACCCGATGTATGCCCCGGGGTGTGTATTACTTTAAGTAAATAATCCCCAATATCTATTTCATCATTTTCTTTTAGTGGGTTCACATCCTTATAGCCCTCAAAAGTCTTAGAAAATGCCCAGAAAAAAGTTTTTTCAGTTGCATTTTGAATATCTAGGTAATCTTTTTCATGCGCATAAATAGGTACTTCAAAAAATTTGTTACCGCCAATGTGATCGTAGTGACAATGTGTATTGATAATAAAATCTATCTGTAGGTCATTTTCATCGACATAGTCATATATCCTATAATTCTTATATGTCCCAGTGTCAATTAATACAGTTTTATCGCTCTCAAGTATGTAGCAATTAGAGTCGACTCCCAAAGACTCAATAAAATGAAACATTTGATCATCACTTGAATTCTATTAACCTAACGACTCTTGCAATTTTTTTAAATTTTTAATAAAATCTGAATTCTTATTTGTAATTAATACATAGCTTAAAATGTCTTCGAGCCGTTTAACAGGTACTATGTTAATCTGTTCCTTTTTTGATTTTTCTACATATACGTCATCTTTGTTTGAGTAGGGTATTATTACTTCTTTCATTCCACTCTCAACTGCGGCCTCGATCTTAGCACTGACTCCGCCTATTGGTAAAACATCACCCCTAACTGAAAGAGATCCAGTCATGGCGACATCCTGCCTTATTGGAATTTCTTCAAGTGCAGAAATAACGGCTGTTGCAACAGATACGCTGGCACTGTCCCCTTCAACACCCTCATATGCTTGAAGGAACTGGATAGTGATATCAAAGTTGGATAAATCCTTATTTGAGTATCTCTTTACTAAAGAGGATACTATCGATATCGACTCTTTTGCTATTTCTCCAAGTTTTCCTGTTGCAATTACATTACCATGTGATTTTGATGATGAATTGGCAACGCCAACTTCTATAGGGGTAATAATTCCACTGCCCTCTCCTAAAACAGCAAGCCCATTAACTTTTCCTATCTGGGCACCTGTAGATCCGAATATTTGATAAGCTTTTTTCCTATCAATGTAATCATCTGCAATCTGATGCTCAAGAGATCTTGAAAGTTTTCTAGCTTCAATAATATGTTCAACTGTGACTATATTATCTCCTTTAGTTAAGGCAACGTCCCCGGCGGCCCTGACCATACCCCCAAGCTCTCTCAGTCTAAGTGTTAGGTGGTTCTTTCTGTTGCTTCTCCTTCTTGCCTCTTGAACAATCTCAGCAACAGCGTCAAGTGAAAAGTGCGGTATTTTTGCATCTTTCTTTACCTCTTGTGCAACAAATCTAACGATTTTCTTTATATTTTCTTCAGTTGCTGGCATTGAATTTTCCATGTAAACTTCATATCCATATCCTCTGACCCTTGAACGTAAGGCAGGGTGCATATCACGCAAAGTTTCAAGATTTCCCGCCGCCACAAGGACGAAATTACATGGAACTTTTTCTGTTCTGACCATGGCACCAGAACTCATTTCGCTCTGTCCTGTGATTGGGTATGCTTTTTCTTGCATACCTGTAAGAATAGCTTGTTGCATTTGAATCTTTAAAGTTGAGATTTCATCTATAAATAATAGGCCTTTGTGAGCCTTCTGGATCATACCTGCTTCAACTCTTTCATGGGCCGGTGTACCAAGACCTCCGGACTGGAATGGGTCATGCCTAACATCCCCAAGTAGTGCTCCTGCGTGAGCGCCTGTTCCATCCAAAAATGGAGCATGGTCCCATTTAGAGTTATCAACTAATATTTTTGGAATCATGACTTGATTTTTAATTCTAAATGTCTGCATTCCAAAGAAAATAATTACTGCAAGAAACAGCCCCCATAATAACTGCCCTTGTGTAAATGCAATTACAATTATCGCACCAATAACAAAGAAAAGTATCATTCTTTTGCTTTCTTCCTGTTTTTTTGCCATCGCTTTGTGTTCATCAATGATAAGCCTTGCTTTCCCCCTTGGAACTGTCCTAATTCTTGGAGTATTTGGATCATCGGGATTTGGATAAGCAAGTATATCTTCGAGATCTTCTTTTGGGAGAAGTTCTGCCATTGCCAAACCTAACATTGATTTTCCTGTTCCGGGTTCCCCTATTAATAATACGTTTCTTCTTTGTTTTGCCGCTGTCTTAACAATCTCAACAGCGTGATCTTGACCAATTACCTGATCAATAAGACTTTCAGGCACTTCTATTTCTTCAGTAGTAGAAACATCATAAAAAGATTTAATCTGTTCTCTAACTTTTTTAACTTCTTCTGTAATGTCTGCCAATTCTTCGTTAATTGGTTCTATTTCTTTTTCTTTTACTTCATGAATAGAAGATTTTTTCTTTGCCATTTGTATTTCCTCTAAAAAGACTTATCCGTTTATATATACCAAGCCTTTAAAAATATATCGCACTTGTAGTATAGAGCATATTATCCAATAATTATTCCATTTTATATATAATAAATCTTATAGAATTACGATTTAAAGAGAAAAATATATTAACGATTAGACATACCTAATTTTAGGTGTTTGCATGTATGTTACATCACTATCATCCAAAACAACTTTAGATAAATTAAAAGGGGATTTTAAACTTATTGACTGCCACTTTGAAAGATTTCCAGATGGAGAAGGCTATGTTAGATTTGATGACAAGGTCAAGAATATTAAAGAGATTCTTATAGTTCAATCATTATACTATCCCCAAGATGAACATATAATGCAACTATTTTTCATGATTGATGCTTTAAAGGACTTAAACATTAAGATTAATCTTTTAATTCCTTACATGGCCTATGCAAGACAAGACAAGAGATTCAAAGACTGGGAGTCTGTTTCTGGTATATCTTTAGCAAAGATGATAGATCGATTTGAACTTGAGTCAAAGTATACAGTGGATATACACGATTTAAAAATAACAAAAGCTATGAAAGGAGAAAATCTGTCAGCTATGCCCTCAATAGCAGATTATTTAATGAATTTAAATCTTAAAGAGCCCGTTATTATCTCCCCAGATAAAGGCTCAGTGGAAAGAGCGAAGATAGTTGCGGATCAAATGGAGGCAGAATTTGATCATCTTGAAAAGACAAGACTTTCTGGAGACACTGTTGAGATAAGACCAAAAGAAATTAATACTAAAAATAGAGATGTTGCAATTGTCGATGATATAATATCAACTGGCGGAACTATGGCAAAGGCATGTGAAGTTCTTAAGAGAGAAGGAACTTTAAAGGTATTATCTGGTGCAACTCACCTATTGATGATATCAAACGCAGAAGAAAGATTAAAAAAGGCAGGCATTGATCGTATCTTTGGTTCAGATTCTATTCCCTCTAAATTTTCTGACATATCAATTGCTAGTATTATAGAAGAAATGTTTTAGGCGA